>VXZL01000093.1 GCA_009845505.1 Candidatus Poribacteria bacterium
ATCAAACGCGCTTTCATCGTTGGATGGTGTCGCTTGAACTTTATATTATACACCGTGAACATCTCTTCCCAACGTTCGACATGCCGATTCTCCACTTCAGCGAGTCCACTTAATATTTCTTTTCGCTTGGCATCAGGTTCGAGACCGGCGAAAACACCATAAAGGAAACTGGCATCAACTTCATCTTGCAAATGGTGTTTCCATACCTTGATTGTTTGTGCATCGGGTTTTGTTTTTTTCTGATCTTCCATTTTTACGCTCCTCTTAGCAGTTCCACGCGCGCCTTCACAGCGCGCCTACACATTATCTACATCTTGTACATTATCAACAAAAATATGCTTGGCAACTTCACGTCCAATAACCACTTGCTCGCCTCTAACGTCGATAGTAAAGGGGCCCTCAAATGGAGCGACCTCTTTCACATGAAACGCTGTCCCGGGGTAAAGATTAAGACTGCCCAAGTGCCGGAGCATCGCAGGATCGGTATCACTCACTTCAGCAACAACACAAGATTGTCCGTTTTGTAGATCTGTCATCGGAATATGTTCCGTTTGTACCACAACACCGTTTTTATCAGGTATCGGCGCGCCATGCGGATCAGCAGTCGGATAACCGAGAAACTCGTCCATCCGTGCCTCCATGTCTTCCGATATAACGTGTTCCAATTTCTCGGCTTCTTCGTGAACACCGTCCCACGGAAAACCGAGTGCTTTGAACAAATAAAGCTCCAGCAAGCGATGGTGCCTTATGATTTCAAGAGCAATCGATCTTCCAGTATCCGTCAGCGTAACACCTTGATAACGCTCGTGGATGACAAGGTTCATTGTCTTTAACTTTTTGATCATCCCAGTGACAGAGGCTGGTTTGACATTGAGATATGCCGCTAAAATACCAGTCGAAACCTTGCCACCCTTCTCTTGCAACTTATAGATTGACTTGAGGTAGTCCTCAGCCGCATGTGTAAGCATCAATCTTTCCAATCCGCAGGAAAACACGTAATACGTGGAATCCCTATCTTGCGGTATACGGTAGATTCGCAATCTACCTAATTTTAGGCACTATGTGCCAGAATTATTAGAGATACAGAGAAATTAATTTAGGCATACCTAAATTATACACGAATCGACAAAAATAAGTCAAGAAAAATTTTACTTTTTTAACTGCTAAAAAGGCGAGCCCTGAAATCCATGTCTACAAAATAGAGCGATTAAACTTTTCCATTTTGGAAACGTCTTAAATAGGAAATGGAGATGCGAAGAGACCAACTGATTAACGAAGTGCAGGCGTCCATTGAGTGTGGTATGAACATCCCATTGTACAAGACGCAGGCGAGGTTCTCGCCATATCCGCTAATCATAACTTGAAAAATCGTTCGCGAAACCTACGCCGTCGTCCCGTTTTTGGCAACGGATAGTTACCACTAACTCTACCTCAATCAAATTGAAAGGAACACGAATTAATGAAAGGTTTTTACAGGCTCTTTGTTGTGATCACTGCTCTCAGTTGTTGCCTTAACATCGCCTCGGCGCAAAATGAGACAGAATGGATGCCGGACGAAAATTTAAGAACGGCAGTGCGTCAAGCCCTTAACATAGAGGCAAACGGTTCGCTCACACAGCAGGCGATGCAAGCATTAACCATCTTAAATGCTGAAAACAGCGAAATAACGGACATTAAAGGATTAGAACACGCAACCCAGTTAGAAGTTCTAAATCTTAGTGCTAATGAAATTACAACCATCACTCTCCTTGAAGGACTAACGCACCTAACAGAGTTGCGTCTCAATTCTAATCGTATCCAAGATATCACAGTGCTTGAGACATTGGTAAACTTGACCCGGTTAAACCTCGGTTCCAACCAGATTGTCGATATTGCGCCGCTCACGGAATTGATACAAATAACAGATTTAAATCTCCTGAACAATGGTATCAGGGACATCACCCCCCTCACAGAATTGAAAGGCATTATAAGATTAGAACTATCGGGAAATCAAATCTCGGATCTCACACCCCTCGCGGGGCTGACACAAATATTCTCTCTGAATCTATCAGAGAATCAGATTACCGACATTGCACATATCAGTAACTCAGAAGGAATCAGGAGGTTAGACCTCTTTGGAAACCAAATCTCGGATCTCACACCCCTCGCGGATCTGACGCAGATAACATACTTAAACTTGTCAGAGAATCAAATTAGCAATATCGCAGTCCTCACAGGATTAAAGCAGCTCATCAGATTAGAGATTTCAGGAAATCAGATTCAAGATGTAACACCCCTCACAGAATTGACTGAAATAACACACCTCAATCTCAGTGCTAACGAAATTCGTGATATTACTGCCCTCGAGGATTTAACGCGCCTCAGGAGACTCTATCTCAATACGAACCAAATCACGGACGCGGCACCACTCTCAAACTTGGAAAATCTCGAAGTCCTATGGGTATCGGGAAATTCAATCAGCGATCTAATGCCGCTCCGCACGCTACGCCAACTGAATCCAGATGTAACAATAGATATTGAATTTCACCAATTTGTGGATACGACAGGGATTACGATCGCTGTCGAGAAACCTTCTGGTTTAAATCCTAATAATTTCGTCATCCGCCCAGGCGAATTCGTACTTTTAGCACGGACGCGTCAGTCAGGTGTAAATGAAACTGGCGATTTCAAAACCTACCTTTCATATTACTCGGTCGATCAAAATGCCACAAATGCTGATTTTCCAAACCTGACACACTTTTTCCAAAATGGCGGACGGATTGAACTAATTACAGATACCAATCAAAACCCGTTACCTTCCGGTGCAAATCAACCAGCATTTGGTGATCTGATCATCTCTGAAATCATGTGGGGCCTTGATGGCACTTCCACGAATAAACAGTGGATTGAACTTTACAACGCTTCAAAACGGACCTACACTTTCGCCAATGGTAGTTTAAATCTCCGTTTTTCCGACACCTCCGCCAACCCATTACCGAATACAGTGTTTACCCCTTCCTATGACGCTAACAGACAGGTAAAGGTTATTGATCAGATGAGCAACATCAGGACGACCACCAACCGTAAAGACTGGAATCCGCCTGGTCAAAGCGGCAACACTTCACAAAATCGTCCGCTCGTCTCCATGTACCGTGTAATTAATTACGCAATAGGCAGAATTTCTGATGGCAGACTGCCAGACAATTGGCACGCATCAAGTGGACGTGTGAACTTCAACCCACCCAATTATGGCACTCCTGGAGCAGAACACCTGCCGCCATCTCCAACCGTTCTTATTGATGTGTCGGAACGTCCACCAATGTTTTGGGTAAATGCCAGGACAGGCACACTCCATCGTTTGACGGAAAACAGAGTAGAGCAGATTTTCCCAACTGTCCAAAACGCCACCAGTATTTTTGTGGATACAGCGAATGGTAAAATCTATTGGACAGAAAAGATTAGCAACACGCGGGGGAAGATCCAACGTGCCAATATGGACGGTTCAAACATTGAAGTCGTTAAGCGATTAACGAGTATCGTCAAAAGTATTGCGATTGACACCACAAAAGGCAAGATTTATGTGACGAATACTTGGGGTAAAATACAACGCCTCAATTTAGACGGTTCAAACTTCCAACCGAATTTCATCACCGGCTCAAATTCGCCAGACAATATTACTATAGATACAGAAAATAGCAGAATCTACTGGTCGGATGGAGCGAACCTCAAGCGAGCGAACCTTAACGGTTCAAACCCACAAAATATCGCCAAAGGATCTGGCACCCTCACAGGCATCGCTATTGCCGGTGGCAAGGTCTACTGGACAGAAATGCTGAACGTAACCATAAATGTAAATAGCGGAAGAATTCGACGCGCTAACCCCAATGGATCAAACGTTGAGAGACTTGTTACAATAAACACATCAGTTCCTCTCGGCATCGCTGTTGACTTTGGGGCGCGTAAACTCTACTGGACGAATTCCAATGGAAAAGTGCAACGCGCAGATCTCAATGGGTCAAATGCAGAATCTGTTATCACTGGGTTGGGAACACCTGAAGGCTTCAGCACGGTAGCATTGCCCGAACTCATATACACCCCGACGGGGACGGCTGTTGGAAGTCCAGCAATCTATTGGGCAGATAAACAGGCATCCGCAATCCGACGCGTCAATATTAATAACTTGAACGTTGAAGACATCATCACCAATGTGCCAGATTCATCGGCAATCGCTCTGGATTTAACGAGAGGTCAGGTTTATTGGACAGAAACCGACACAGGTAAAATCCGACGCGCAAATCTTAACGGTTCAAACGTTCAAGACCTTATCACAGGATTGACGGGCCCGTTGTCAATTGCTCTGGACTTGGTTAAAGGCAAAATTTATTGGACGGACCAAGGCTGGGATCGCTTCACAGGTGCCATTACGGAAAGTAAAGTCCAACGCGCCAACCTCAACGGTTCAAATGTACAGGACATCGTCACAGGATTGGGAACTGTAGAGGGTATCGCCCTCGACACCTCCATGGGCAAGGTGTACTGGACAGACGCAGAAGTGGGGACTATCCAACGCGCCAACCTCAACGGTTCAAACGTCGAAGACCTTGTCAACGGCACGCACACGCCAAGCGATATCGCCTTGGATACTGCAGGTGGTAAAATGTACTGGGCTGACTACGAGGAGAAACAAATCTCGCGAGCGAACCTTAACGGATCCAATGTTGAGACCCTCGTCACCGGATTAGCGGGACCGTCAAACATAGTTTTAGACACAGCAAGACGCAAGATTTACTGGACGGATCAGGTATGGAACCCTGTTACAGGGAGCATCACCAAAAGCAGCATCCAGCGAGCGAATCTTGACGGATCGAATGTCCAAGAAATCTTCACCGGATCTGGTGAAGCTGCTGGTATCGCCCTCGGCACATCACAAACATTTGTGGGCACTTCAGCAACCCGTTCTGCTTCGGACATAAACGCCGATGGCAAAGTTAACAACACAGACTTGATGTTAGTGGCAGCAGCCTTGGGACAAAACACACCCGTCAACTCACGTGTCGATGTCAACGGAGATGGCACTGTTAATGCTGCAGACCTGATTGTTGTAATATCGGATCTCGACGACGCTGTGAATCCTGCGGCACCAGAGATTGGTGGCAAATTAACAGCCGTTGACCGTGCTCTGATTCAAGCAGAAATTCGCAGCTTACAGTTGGAAGATGACGGTTCACTGAAATACCAAAAGGTGCTTGCGTTTCTCCAAAGTCTTTTAGCATCAGCAACACCACAGGAAACACGACTCCTCGCGAATTATCCAAATCCGTTCAACCCCGAAACATGGATTCCATACCAGTTAGCGACTGGTACGGATGTGCAGATTCTCATTTACGACGCAAAGGGGACGCTTATCCGGCAACTGGCACTTGGATATCAGCCCGAGGGCTACTACACCGAGCGGAACAGTGCTGCGTATTGGGACGGTCGGAACGCTTTAGGTGAGCGTGTCGCAAGCGGTATCTATTTTTACCAGTTACGAACAAACGAGACATCCGCATTACGGAAAATGCTAATCCTGAAATAGCAAAATAGTTATCAGTTGTCAGTCGTCAGTTAACAGTCATTCGTAACAATCTTCCCCAACTTGGCATCCGCCAAGAAGTCGTGGATTGTTAGGGATAGCCTCCTAACCGATAACCGATAACTGATAACCCTCTACACAAATTCGTTGAACACCTTCACAGGTTTCCCCGTCTCAATGGATTCCCACGCTGCTGCACCGACGGCGATAGACTTCGCACCATCAATCACATTCGGCGAGGGTTCTAAATCTTCCTCCAGACACTGCTGAAAATGCCGCATATATCGGATCACTGTTTGTCCGTGTCCATAAACACTTGTATCTGTCTCCGGTGGACATGTCACTTCAAAGGGCTCTCCGGTGGACATTTTATCGAGCATCAACTTAACGTGTCCTTCTTCGTTGTCCGTAAAGTCCCCAATTATTGTTCCTTTACTTCCGAAAACGGAGAGCTGCATCATCGGCATCGGAGGATGGACGATATCGTAAAGCCCCATCGCTCTCGCAATCTGCCCGCTCTTAAATTTCAGGTTAAGAAAGAAATTGTTCTTTATCGGGTATTCCGGCGTGAGTAGACCTTTAGTGCCGTAGGCATGTACCTCATCTACATCACCGAGAAGACAGCGCAATATGTCAACAGGATGCACAACACCGCCGAACATCAAATCTTGCGGTTCATGGAGCCGCCACGGTGTAAACGCATAGACCTCGCGCATGTCGTGAACATAATAGGCATCCGCCATCATGATGTCGCCTAAATCGCCATCGTCAAAGAACCGTTTCATTGTCAAAAACTGGAGATCAAACCGCATCGTTTGCCCAACGAGGAATTTGACTTTGTGTTCGCGTACCAGATCTACCAACTGTTGCGCATCGGCTAATGTGGTCACCATCGGTTTCGTACAAATGATATGTTTCCCAGCTTCAATCGCCGCGACACAGTGTTCAGCATGCAAGTGGTCAGGAGAATAGATTGCGATAACAGAAATATCCTCGCGTTGCACCAGTTCCCGGTAATCCGTCGTCCAAAAATCCACACCAATCTGCTTTGCATAGTTTTCCAAAACATCTGCCCGCTTTGCACAGATACCGCGGAGTTCATATTTCAGGTCCGGTACATCCTTTAAAAGTGTCGCCGTTGAACCCATATTCGTCGGATTCATCCCAATAACGCCCAATCCTATTGCCATTTTTATCTCCTCTCTCAATTAGTTGACGTGCTGTAATTCTATCACAACTATTTTTTCCCATCAAGCACTCGGCTCATTTTCCGCAGTGCCACTCAACTTTTCAATAATTCATAGAGGGATGCCCGAACTTGTTCGGGACACGACGTGCAACTCCGAATAAGAATGTTCTACAAGGAACGGATTGGGTTCAAACGGATAAAACCGTTGCTTTCCCAACCTTTTTCATGTAGAATTAAAAGAAACACCTACATTGGAGACACAATGGCACAATCAGAAACAACGGGCGTTACCGGTTTCGAGACGCAACGGACTGACTTGAAACCTGTATACAGATGGATTTTCGAGTTGGGTGCCGTCTGCCTTGTCCTTTTTTATCTTTATAGTGCAGGCTTTGGCAGTGCCAGTGAGCAATATCATATCGGCTTCTATCTCCTTGTGACCTACCTCCTCATTGGGTTTCTCTACCGATGCCGACAGACCTCCCCAGTCCACCGTCCATCTGTTTTAGACATGGGACTCGTCGCATGTAGCATCTTCACGATCGGATACTGGATCGTGGAATATCCCGAACTGGCAACCCGTGCGGGCAATTACAATCAACTCGATATTTTTGTGGGTGCTATCGCTATCGTAATTAGTTTTGAGGTAAGCCGCAGAACAGTCGGTTGGGCACTGCCTATCATTGCCGTCATTGGCATTCTATATGCCCTTGTGGGCCGCTCTATGCCTGATGCCATTGCGCACAAGGGTTTTTCGATGCGTCGAATTGTTGAGCACTGTTTTTTCAATCAGGCGGGTGTTTTCGGCATCATGGCAAATGTGATGGCGACGTACGTCATTCTCTTTATCTTCTTCGGAGCGTTTTTAGAGAAATCAGGGGTTGGACAATTCTTTATCAATCTACCGATGTCGATAGCCGGACGTTCAACAGGCGGTGCAGCAAAAGTCTCGGTTATGACTTCAGGTTTTTTCGGCTCTGTTGCGGGAAGCGCAATCGCAAACACAGTAGCCACCGGAACATTCACGATCCCATTAATGAAACGCACAGGATTCCGCCCGCATATCGCTGGTGCTGTTGAGGCTTCCGCTTCTGTAGGTGGGCAATTCTTACCGCCAGTGATGGGCGCGGGCGCGTTTCTGATAGCAGAACGAACAGGGTTGCCCTATAGCCAAATCGCGCTCTTATCTATCGTGCCAGCAGTTCTCTATTTCCTATCTGTCTGGGTGATGGTTCATTGTGAAGCGAAAAAAGAGGGACTCGAACGGATATCGGCAGCAGAAACACCTAAATTCTTATCTCTGATTAAAAGTGGGTGGTTTTACCTATTACCGTTGATTACGCTGATTGGGATGCTCATCGCAGGGTATACCGCCTATAAAGCAGCGTTCTTCGCGATACTCGTCACGATTGCGGTAAGCTACTTCCGTCCAGAGACCCGCTTAACACCAAAACGGATCTGGGAGGCGATGGTGAGTGGTGCAAAGAATTCGCTTGCGATTGGTGGCGCAGTCGGCACGATTGGTATCATCGTTGCCGTTATTGACTTGACGGGTTTGGGACGGATATTCCCGGAATTGGTGCTAACAGTCGCCGGAAGCAACAAGGCTATCGCAATACTATTCCTCGCCGCTGCTTCTTTAGTCCTCGGTATGGGGATCCCTGTCACCGCTGCCTATCTAATCACTTCTGAACTCGCAGTGCCGATCCTGACGACCCCTGAAATGGGCATATCCATCATTGCGGCACACCTGATTATCTTCTGGCTGAGTCAAGACTCAAACATCACACCGCCGGTCGCATTAGGTGCTTACGCTGGGGCCGCCATCGCACGTGCCGATCCATGGAAAACAGGGTGGGCATGTTTCAAGTTCGCCAAACTGCTCTACATCATGCCATTGCTATTTGCGTATACGCACATTCTATTCACAGACGGCACCCCGCTTGAATACGCGTTGTCCGTGGTAAGTGCTGTTGTCGGGACGATTGTCTTCTCAATGGTTACAATGGGTTACTTCGTCCGAAAGACACACTGGTACGAGTGGATAGTGCTTGCGATTGCGGCGTTCCTTGCGTACATCTACAACATCTGGACGTTCACCATTGCGATTGTGCTCATTGTGGTTGTGTACATCCTTCAGAAACGTTCAGAAGTGTAGCAAGCGATTTTAGGGCGTGTCAACAATTTCTTGAAGCCTTTGTAAGATCGCATCGGCAGCCTCTCGCGTGCGTTGTTGGTTGAACTGCTCCGCTGCCTGTCCGGCGCGGAAGGTGTTTCCTCGGTAGTAACGCCAGAAAACAAGTCCTCCCCATAACAGCGCATCCGAATAGTATCCATCCAACGCTGCATCAACTGTGAGGAAGCCAGCTGCGCCATTTAGGAACAATGCGTTTAAACCGCCTCGCCAATTGCCAGCATAGACCTGTCCAGCACCAGGAAGGATTGTCGATAATATCCTTGCGACGCTGCCAGATTTTTGTGGCGTATGAATCGCTGCATCAAAAAGTTCATCCAACCTCTCGTCAGTCCCCCAGTTTTTCAGGACTTCCCGTGCCTCATCCCATCGAAACTGGTAGATATAGGCAACCGCTCTCAACAATAACGCCCTACGGTAAAGCAACGCAGATGGACTCCGTAGTGTCACCTTAATCAATTCCAATTGGGCAAGATCGTAATCTTGCATGGCGATTAGCGTTACAGCGAGTGTCAACTGATATTCCGATTTCGATGCGTCATCTGTAGCGTGATGTACTGCTATCCGAAGGGTAGTGATTGCCTCCGTCCATAAGCCTTGTCCTCTGTAGGCGAGTCCGATGTTGTGATACACCTCCCCGATACGTTCATCATCTGGATGGAAAAAGAGAAAGCGTTTATATTCAGTAACCGCAGCATCATAATTGCCCTGTGTGAAGAGGCGTTCACCAAGGGCCAGTGGACGCGCCTCTATTGTTATCGTAAAACTGCAGAAAAACAGAAGTGAAGTAATCAGGAAAAGAGATATAGAACGACTTAAAATCCTGGACACTCGGAATGTCCCTCCATAGTCTGATAGAAAGTAGCATTGCAAACCGAACCAGCGGAAACCAGTATATCCGCCTTCACAAGGCATGTCAAGCCGAATTCGTCTATATGTTCTCAGAAACGAACCTTTTTCAAATCTATATGTCTAATTTCATAAATCAATTTAAATTGTAAGTCGCTTTTAATTAAACATATCTTTTATAAAGAACGGAAATTTCCCATCATGAAAATAGATACAATCAACAAGCGACGGAGAACCTGCGTTAACACACGCATGAAATCACTCTTCGTTGCACAAAATGCCAAACCCGAAAACCTAAAAGAAATCAACCTCGCACGACTTTCCGCATTCCAACGCGGACTCCTCGTTATGGACGGGACAGTTACGCGGTTTATCGAAGCCTATACACTCACACCGGTGGAGGTTGTGCTACTACAACAGGCGAAACAGATACTAACTACCGAACACTCTTGGCTTCAACTACCCGCTGGAGTAGAGATTATTTCACGCCAAGTCGTCCTCCAAACCTACTCACAAGACAAATCATCTCCGATAATTCACACTTACGCAACTTCACTCATTGCCCCGCATCGTCTCCCGCAATCCCTTTTAGATGGGTTAACAACCGACAAACAGGGATTGGGTGGACTTTTGCGGGGCAGTGGTTTAGAGACCCGGCGTGAGCTGCTCTGGTGCGGTATTGAGACCTTAACGGATTTACCGTCCGCTGTCGCACACCTCGAAGGTGAGACGTTTATCAGTCGTGCCTATCGGATGTTCGCGAATCAAGAACCGATCATGCTGATTAACGAGAAGTTCCCACTGTGATGGTTATCAGTGGTCAGTCCTCAGCTGTCAGTGAAAGACCACTCTAATTGCACAGAGCTGCCGCTAACCGATAACCAATAACCGATAACTAACAACCCTTAAGAAAGGAGAATATATCTGATGAAGTTTCGGATTCCGAGCATCATACTCGGAATACTATTATTAGCCATATCATTCTGCTTTGGACACGGTGATAGAGAGGTTGCAGAAGATATAGCAGAAAAGACAGCAGAGATCGCCGAAATCTCTACAAAACCCTCAATTGTGGCTTTGGCGAACGCCATGAAAAGTTTTCGCGCATCGCTGAGCAGCGAACTTCTTGACGCAGCTTCCTTCCCGCTCGGACATAAAGAATCTTATTCGTGGACGAATACACCACCGGGTAGAAACAGCGATCGCGGCGGCATCCGTTTCGGTGAGTTGTCCGTAGATCAACTAACGCTTTTCTATTACGTTTTAGATGCATTCCTAAGTGACGACGGTTATACCAAAGTTTCTCTCATTACAAAAGATGTTGAAACGTATCTCAATAAAATCAGACCTGGGATGTGGGACCCAAATCGCTATCACATCGCACTATTCGGTAACCCAGAGACAGACGGATCTTGGGGGTTTCAGTTGGATGGACACCATTTGGCACTCAACTTTTTGGTGCATGGTGATGAAGTCTCGATTGTCCCTGCCTTCATCGGAACGGAACCGGCAACTGTCAACGGAACTGTCGTACTTGATGGCGAAAGAACCAACGCCTTCGCGTTAATGCACAGCTTCAACGCAAGCCAGCGAGAGAAAGCCATTCAAACGGGTCGCCGTAGACTCCAAGTCGGTCCCGGTAGATCTACAGATACTTTCCTGAATTACGACTATTCCGATTTCGTCGGTGTTGGTCTGAAGGCTTCAGAGATGAATGATACCCAGAAACAGAACCTACGGAACCTGATTAAAACGTACGTCTACAACCTTGAAACCGAGTTTGCGGATGTCTGGATGACGGATGTTGATGCCGGACTCGACGATACCTATTTCGTCTGGATCGGCGGCACGACTATCAACGATCCGATTTACTACCGCGTTTTTAACCCCGCTGTCTGGATTGAATTCAATAACGAAGGCGGTGTCGGCACAAGACGCGGGCGCGGCGGTAGAGACGGACGGGACGGTGGATCTCGTGGTGACGGTTTAGATCACATCCATTCTATAACCCGATCGCCGAACGGAAAAGACTACGGCATTTTTGCCTTGAATCACGGTCCCAAGACACTCTTAGAACATTATGCCCTTGAAGACCATCACAAAACGAGTGACAAGCTGTTCGACTACAGTATCGCCAATCTGAAAAACATAGAAAATAGGGAGACCCACTAATGTTAGACCAAATCATCAAAGAGGTTGAGGAACAGTGTCGGGCGGAACGGGTCCCCATGTTAGGACCCGACAAGGCGAAATTGCTCGCCAGTTGTGTTGAAAACGCAAAACCGTCCCTGATTGTAGAGTGTGGGACTGCCATCGGTTATTCTGGACTTTGGATGTTACGTGTGTTAAAATCATTAGGCGCGGGACGTTTGATAACAGTGGAAATAGAGGATGTCAATGCCCAGCGGGCACGCGCACATTTTGAGAAAGCAGGCGTAGCAGATATTGTGGACTCCCGTACCGGCGACGCTGCAGAAGTTCTCAAAACCATCCAAGAACCCGTCGATTTCCTGTTTCTTGATAACAACAAAGACGGGTATTTCGCTTGTTTTCAAGCCATTGAATCTCGATTAACCAATCCCGCAACACTTGTCGCTGATAACGTCGGTAGACCAGAGCCGATGGCAGCCTATTTGGAGCATGTCCGTTCTCATTACGACTCTGAAACACACTGGTTTGAAAGCCGGCGACGGCCGGGTAGACGGGACGGCATGGAAGTCAGCATCTATCGTCGCTGATGGAAGCGGAGGAAGTGGATAGCGGGTCTTGGACCCGCCTTTTATACATAAACTTTAAAAAGGAGGCACCAACCCGTATGAAATTTTTAACTACTAACTTTCAGTATGGATCCTGTCTGAGAAGCCTCAATTTTTTTATTTTCCTCTGGGTGTGCGTGCTATTCGTGCCACACAGTGTCAACGCCCAGACCGAACGAGAGTTACCGCGCATGTCCGCACACCGCATTTCCGAGGAAATTAGAGTTGACGGAATTCTTGACGAACCCGTTTGGCAGACCGTAGAACCGATCCGTCAACTATACCAGATTCAACCCGATCAAGGCGAACCGGCAACAGAAGATTCCGAAATACGCATTATGTATGATGACAAGAAACTGTACTTCGGATTTATATTCTACGATTCAGAAATGGATAAGGTCGTTGCCAACGATATGCGACGGGATTCTCCAGGTTTGCGCTCTAATGACTACGGGTTTCTGTTGTTAGACACTTACAACGATCGGCGAAATGCCGTTTTCTTTCGTTTCACGCCAGTAGGTGGAGTCGAGGACACAGCGGTATCCAATAGCGGCGGTAGTCTCAACCAAAGTTGGGATATTGTTTTTGAGTGCCGCTGCAGAATTAATGAAGACAATTGGACAGCAGAAATTGCCATTCCGTTCAGCCAACTCCGTTTTGAACGTAGCGACGTGATGAACTGGGGGATAAATTTCGGACGCGAAATCGCACGTAAGCAAGAGATTGATGCGTGGAATGAGGCTCCTAAGACCTACGGTGGATTGGCAAAGTATCGCACCGCCTATTTCGGCACGCTTGAAGGGATAGAGGGCATCACACCGTCAAGAAATCTGGAATTGCTACCGTACCTACTGCCGGGGGCAAGTTATACATCGGGAGTTGACGGAAGGGAAGATGGCTTGGACGTTAAGTACGGCGAAGTTCAGATCCATCGTGGCGATGCATTTGCGTCTTTTAAGGGTGGCTTGGACCTTAAATATGGCGTAACCCCAAACCTAACTGCCGATGTAACGTTCAACACCGATTTCGCTCAGGTGGAAGCAGACCAGGAACAGGTGAACCTCACGCGCTTCAGCCTCTTTTTTCCAGAACAGCGCCCATTTTTCTTAGAAGGTACCAGTATTTTTGATGTCGGTATCCCACGTCCGAGTTTCCAA
>VXZL01000472.1 GCA_009845505.1 Candidatus Poribacteria bacterium
GCTGAAAAATAGCCAACCTTTTAAGAGGAATTATCAATTAGAATTGGTATTAGTTAGTCGGAGGCACTGTTTGCTGAAGAGGATTACTATGACTGAAGAACAAAGATCCATCTTCGATCTTGCAGAATCACTGACCGATATAGCACGATCAGACGCGTTGCAAAGTGTCTCAGGATGGCGATGGACAGTATTCGGTGTGATTCTCGGTATTGTGCCTGCTATTAATGTCATCCTATTGGGTGTATTCACCGTTATTGTAAGTGTCTTGACCCCCAACATAGATTTGTCATCGTCGAAACGATTGGCGTTTTATTTCCAAAATCCGGCGTGCTATACAGCAGAATACCGAAAAACAGCAAAAAGGTTGCGGTGCATGCGGACGCTCTATGGATGGCTTGCTGGTGTTATTATTTTAAATTTCTTCTTTTGACGGGGAAAGAGAGACACGAATGGTAGATGAATCGAGACCTTATACAGGTTTAGAAGACCAGCTTATCTTACGAGATCATCTCGCTGCGGATCGGACTATCCTCGCAAATGAGCGGACTTTCCTCGCGTATATCCGTACGGCGTTGACGCTGTTCGTGGCAGGTTTATCCTTCGTACATCTCAAGATATTCGATTCACACATTGTTGAGGTGATTGGTGTTATTTTCATTTTATTGGGCATTGTTACCTTTTTTCTTGGACTCGTGAGATACAAGCGGATGCAGGGACTGATTCGTAAAATTAAACAAGAAGAACTGAAAGCATTAGAGGAAAAGAATTCACCATGAGAATAAGAGAAGTTGTTGTAACCGGTCAGAACCAAGTCGAACTACAAACTGCCGATATAGACGCACCAAAGCTCGCTGCCAACGAGCTCCTGATAGACACGGAATATACGTTTATCAGTAGCGGAACGGAACTTGCGAACTACACCGGCAGAGAACCGAAGGTTTTTCAAAAAGGTGAATGGTGTGAATATCCGTGGCGTTCCGGCTATGCGAATGTCGGCATCGTCCGTGAAGTGGGTGCCGGTGTTACCCGTGCTGCACCGGGGGATCGGGTTTTTACTTACGGACGGCACGCTTCGACAATTTCCTATTCACAGGACCGGTTGGTCGCGCCTGTCAAGCAAGCCATGGATCCGGCTGTCGTTGCGGCATCTCGGATGGCGGGTGTTGCTATGACTGCGATTGTTGTCGGTGAAATTGGTGCGAATCCATGGGTTGTTGTTTTTGGATTAGGACTCGTTGGGAATTTGGCATCGCAGATGTTTCGGATTCACGGGTGCCGTGTTATTGGTGTAGACCCGGTAGCGGAGAGACGCAAACTTGCCGAGCGGTGTGGGCTTGAATGGACTGTCGGCGGTAGTGCTGACGAAGCACAAGCGGAGATTCAGGAGATTACGGACGGTGATCTCGGCAATATTACCGTTGATGCTGTCGGGCATAGTGCCGTCGTTATGCAGGCACTTAAGGCAACGGCTAATCACGGGCAAATCATCATCCTCGGTTCACCGCGTGTTAGGGTCGATGGCAATCTAACGGAACTGCTCTCCAACACGCATTTGCGGTGGATTACTATTCGTGGTGCATTAGAATGGTGCGTTCCGATGTATCCTGACATCGGCAACCGGACTTCTCAATGGAGTAAGCAGCAAACCATTTTTGACTGGATGGCACGTGGGCAGCTGCACGTTGCGCCACTAATCTCTCACCGACTCAAACCGGAGCAAATTAAGCAGGCTTACGACGGCCTCCTCAATGAACCGAATATATATACAGGGGTTGTTTTAGATTGGACCTCGGACTAAATTGGTAATCAGGAGAGGAATATTATGGGAAAAACAGCACTGTTCCAGAACTGCATCCAATCTGAATTGCCGCCAGGACTCAAGTCAAGGCTGGATAAGAGGCAAGTGACAGATATGGCGTTCTCACCCGATGGCACGCGACTCGCTGCCGGTGGCGATGGACGTATCTGGATATACGACGTGGCAAGTGGCGCGCAATTCGCGATGCTTTCAGGCTATACAGAAAACATCCGCGCATTGGCGTTTGCGCCGAATAACACGCTACTTGCCAGTGGAAGCGAAGACAATACACTCCGACTCTGGGATACTGCCACGGCGCGTGAAGTATTGACACTTGCTGGGGATTCCAATTTAGTGCAGGCATTGGCGGCTTCGTCACCTGATGGTGTACCGCTACCGAGTTGGGACCCACGGACAGAGAGGCTCCTTGCTACCTCTAATGAAAATCCTGGGCGTGTGAGAAGTTTAGCCTTTTCACCCGACGGCACAACCCTCGCAAGCGGTAGTGCCGATGGGCGGATACGATTGTGGGAAGTGGAGACGGGCGCAATCTTGACATCTTTCTCAGTGCATGATGGACTCGTCTTGGCTTTGGCGTTTTCCGCCAATGGTGAAATTCTCGCAAGTGGCAGTTCGGATACACTCGTTCGGTTGTGGGATTTAGACAGCCATCGTTTGCTCGCCACCTTGAGAGCGCACACTGATTCAATCAGTGCATTAGCGTTTTCTAATAATGGTGAAATTCTCGCAAGTGGCGGGCGGGATCGCTACCTACAATTATGGGATGCGCATACCAAAGAGCTTCTGTCAACATTTCCGGTCCAGGAAGGTGTTATTCGGGAGTTAACATTTTCACCGGATGGTGAGAAACTTATGTGTGCGACCCGTGAAGGTTTCCTGCTTATAAGGGAGTGACATATACACACGGTAGGCGAGGTTTCATGAGGATTCGGCTATCCGTTCACAATCTACTGCCACAGTTAATTCATGCGTGCCGCTGCCAAAGACAACCCCCTTGAGCGGTGTTACGTCCGCATAGTCTCTCCCCCAAGCTACAGTAATATGTCGATCTGTCGGTATTTGGTTATTTGTTGGATCGAAATCTATCCAACCGAATTGCGGAAGATAAACAGAAAACCAGGCATGAGAAGCATCAGCACCCGCTAACGGTTTTTGGTCAGTTGGTGGGTCTGTCTCAATGTAGCCGCTCACGTAACGCGCAGCGAGTCCTACAGCACGAAGGCATCCAATACCGAGGTGCGCAAAGTCTTGGCAGACCCCACGACGGTGCTTTAAGACATCTACGAGCGGCGTAGCAATTGTCGTGAAGCCCGGATCATAGGTGAAGTCAGTATAGAGACGAGCGGTTAAATCTTCAACGGCTTCGAGGAGTGGTCGTCCATTGGTGAACGATTTTTCAGCGTAAGCATGGAGGTCAGGCATCACTGGAACCATTGAGGACTTGAGGATGTACTGACGCATCTCCAGAATTTCTGGATCTAAATCCGTGTGTAACTGCCGACGCGCCTCTTCCCAAGATAGGTGTTCCGCGAAATCTCGTTGTTGTTCTCTGCCTTTGACATCTACATGACTGGTAACTGTTATGGTGAGTTGGTTGTGGGGCTGCTGGATTGTGAAGTAGTAGACGGTGTTTCCGAAAAAGTCTTTGCGTTCTCGACACTCCTTCGGTTCAGGTTCAACGGTGAATTGGCTGTCGCTGCACTCCTGATAGGCGAAGTTGCGCGGGGTCAGGCGTGCTTCGTTGTAACAGAGGTTCACCGGATGGGTATAACTGTATTCAGTTTTATGCGTAATTTGATAGTTCATGTGAATAGCGAACCGCGAATAGCGAACCGCGAATAGCGAACCGCTAATTGCTATCTGTTGTAGTTAGCTGCTGCGGTCTCTGGACATGACTGAAGTAGGTTTGCGTCAGTACGTCAGAAATGTCAACCAATATTTGTGCGAGCCGAACGAGGAGTTTTTCTAACCCTCTCCGTTGTGTTGTGTGTTCTGAGTGTTCAGCGAGGTCCATCGTATTAGAAAGCTGCAGCTGCGTGAGAGCCTCAAGAGTAAGTTGTTCTTCCTCACTAAGCCGGTAACCGAGTTTTTCTCTTGGTAGCGCACGGATTTGTTCTTCAAGTCGTTTGAGTTGATAGAGAAGCGAGCGCGGATTTTCATCATCAAGAAGCAATAACTCAAGAACTGTCGGAAAGTGAAGTGCCGAACGGTATCGACTCCGATAAGTAATCAGACTTTCGGTGGCAGCGAGGACAGATTCAAGCAGCAGATCTTCAATCCACTCATCTTTCACAGCAACAAGACTCGAACGACACAGCACGATGAGAAGGAGTGCCCGTTCAATACGCCGTCCGATATCCAAACTAATCCAACCGATTGTCTGCGTCATGCTTTCAGCGTTCAACCCACTCAGGGCTGAGAGAAAGATCATGAGTTGATCGAGCGAAGCCAATTCCGCTTCTTGTAACACAAGGTCTGTTAGTATCTGTGCGCTTGTGTCTCGGTCTTCGGGAATGCTTTTTTCGAGCGTTGTGCATAGATTTTCAATGCCGTTCATTACGCGCCATGTATCCGTCGACCACCGGTCCCGGACTGCGTACGCCGCACTTACGAGTGCCTGAAGCGTTGACACTAAACTCCCGCTATTTTCTGTATTGAGCATGATCGAAAGGATCTCGTTTCCTAACGACTGTTCACTGTTGTTGGCGAAATTCGGGTGAGAGGAGGTTAAGCCGGTTAAGGAACGGAGCATGCTGCGGAGGTAAGTGAGTTCGGAGACTTCTCTGGCATCTTCGCCCAAGGTTTCAGTAAGGCGTTGGGAGGGTGACACCCGTCCTAAGCGCGAAGTTTCTAAACCCATCTTGCCCATTTTCGCTTTATCGAGCATAATCCGAAGTAGCCGCGCTTGCCCCTCAGCGCGTTCTGCATAGCGTCCGACCCAGAATAGGTTTTCAGCGGCGCGACTCGATAGTCCGACAGACGCGCTCGCGGTTTGTATGCGTCCGGTTCGCTGTTGCCATAAACTGATGTGGGGTTCTGGTTCAGGCGCGAGGACCCAAGTATCTTTACTAACGCCACCATCTCGAATCGAAATTGTCAGTTCCGCTTTTTCACCTGCACATCGCGTGAGTCCGCCCGGCATCACGGCGTATCCCTCTTTTTCCCGAAATAAAAAGTTACGCAGAATCGCGCGCCGCGGTTCGAGTTTACCGTCAATCAGGGAAGGTGTCGTAGAGAGATGGACATGCTCCTGCCCGACATAGAGATGCGGTTCAGCGTTAATTCGATCACGGAGTGCGTCGAGTTCAACACTACTGAGTTTCATTCCAAACAAGGAGCGTCCGCCACGTTGACGATGGATCGGTTTGATGACCAATTTTCTAAGGTTCGTTAACACATACGCTTGTTGTTTGGGGTGTCCGCACCACCACGTAGCAACAGAGGGGAGTCGTAGGTCTTCACCTATTAGCCGTTTTGAGATATTTGGTAGAAACGGCATCAAACCCGGATTTTCCAAAACGCCGCTGCCCGGAGGATTTATCACAATTACATTTCCCCGTCGAATGACTTCCAGCAATCCAGCAACACCGAGTCGTGAATCTTGTCGGAGTTCCAACGGGTCACAGAAGGTATCATCCACCCTGCGCAGAATAATATCAACGGGCCGTAAGCCGTCAATTGATTTCAACCAGACCCGTCCGTCCCACACCGTCAAATCATCACCTTGCACCAAAGTGTAGCCGAGGTAACTCGCGAGGTAGGCGTGCTCAAAATAAGTTTCATTAAGTGGACCAGGCGTTAGCACGACAACGTGTGGGTTGTCTATCTGGCGCGAGGCAATACGTGTGGCGTTTTCCAGTTGCCCGCGTTGATATTGTAAGGGCATGTCCAGTATACTGTTCTGTAGTGAACGAAAAAAGAAGGAGAGTCGATGAACACCGACTTCGCCGAAAAGATGGGGTAGTGCGCGGGCAAGCGCGGTTCGGTTTTCCAGTGCGTAGCCTGCCCCCGATGGTGCCTGTGTGCGATCACTGAGTACCCACATTTTACCATCCGGTCCTCTCGCTAAATCGGCGGCGTAATTCAAGAGAAACGGAAGTCCAGGGGCAGTAAGCCCGGCACATGCCCGTAGGAAACCCGCATGGGCATAGACCACTTCTGGTGGTATCAATCCCTCCTTAATTAAAGTGCGTTCCCCGTAGAGATCCATCAAAATTAGGTTTAGGAGTTCCGCACGTTGTCTGAGTCCAACAGAGATGGTCTCCCAGTCAGCATTCGAGATAATGAGCGGAATGGGATCCAACGCCCACGGGCGATGTCCGTGTTGTTCGCCGTGTACCACATAAGTGACCCCATTCTCACGAAGCAGACGTTGGACCTCTTCGTGCCGAGATTCCATCTCCGTGAGTCCGAGGGTGTCGAGTGCCTGCATGAAGGTGTGCCAGTGTGGATTGATGGATTTATCTCGGTTTAGCATCTCATCAATCTGTTCACCGTGAGGAGCATCGGCGCGTTTCGTGCTATAACTGCCCTTAATCACCTTCCAATTTGTTGTGTCTGTTCGTTGCATCTTGTTTTCTGCTTAGTTTAGATAGGTGTTGACGACTTTCCCACGGCTAAAAACCAATCGCTAACCACCATTCAACCTGAAGAAGTCCTACGAAGATCCAATGTATACGGATATTCAGCGTTTGTCTCTTCTGGCGGCACAGCCATCGGACCCGGAAACGTGCCTTCCGTCAGAAAGTATCCAGTGGTTGTTCCCGACGGTTGCGGTTGAATAACGCCCGGTGTGTGTCCATCTGCGCCAAAACGACTTGTCCGGCGCCCCTCTGCTTCGTAAGCGTTAACTGGGAAAGTATCGTAATGTCTTCCACCCGGATGTGAGACGTGATAGGTACAACCGCCGATTGCCCTACCGTTCCATGTGTCGATGATGTCAAATACGAGTGGAGAATGTATACCGATCGTCGGGTGCAATGCTGATGGCGGTTGCCACGCTCGGTAACGGACCCCGCCAACGTATTCTCCGTGCGTTCCCGTATTGTGGAGAATTAAACGCCGTCCGTTGCATGTAACAATATATCGCGAGTCCGTCAGTCCACGGACCTTCACCTGCACCCGTTCAACAGAAGAATCGACGAAACGAGAGGTCCCTGCCCGTGTCACTTCCTCACCTAACACGTGCCACGGTTCAATTGCCATCCGTAATTCCAGTTCAATATCTTGGACGTTTACAACTCCCAATTTTGGGAATCGGAATTCAAAGAACGGGTCAAGCCACGTCATCTCAAATGGATACCCCGCTTCTTGAAGTTCGCTAACCACTTCTTGTATATCGGCGCGAACGTAGTGGTGGAGCATAAATCGGTCATGTAATTCCGTACCCCAGCGCACGAGTCTACCTTTATAGGGGGTCTTCCAAAATTTGGCGATGAGTGTCCGAATCAGAAGCATCTGAACGATGCTCATCCGTGCGTGTGGTGGCATCTCAAAAGCGCGCATCTCCAATAATCCAAGCCGTCCGCTCGCTGCGTCTGGCGAGTAGAGTTTATCAATGCAGAACTCGGCACGATGCGTGTTCCCTGTAAGGTCTACCATGAGGTGTCGCAGCAACCGGTCAATTAGCCAAGCCGGTGTCTCTTCCGTTTCACCGTTGGATGCTTCGGGTATCTGCTCAAAAGCGACCTCAAGTTCATAAAGTTGCTCATCGCGACCCTCGTCTACACGCGGTGCCTGACTCGTCGGACCGATGAAAGTGCTGGAGAAGAGATACGATAAACCCGGGTGGTGCTGCCAATATGTGACGAGACTCCGTAACAGATCGGGTCGTCGTAAGAGTGGGCTATCAGCAGGCGTCCGACCGCCGACGATAATGTGGTTACCGCCACCGGTGCCGGTGTGTCTGCCGTCTAACATGAATTTCTCAGCACTCAGTCCTGCCAATCGTGCTTGCGCGTAAAGCGTTGTGGTGTTGTGGACGAGTTCGTTCCAATTTTCTGCAGGGTGGATGTTTACCTCAATCACGCCCGGATCGGGTGTCACACTCAACGACTGAATTCGCCAATCGTGCGGGACCTCATAGCCTTCGATAATCACCGGCATATTTAGGGCTTCAGCGGTTGCTTCCGTCGCTTCAAGGAGTCCCAAGTAGTGTTCTAAATGCGTTAGCGGCGGCATAAATATGTGCAATCGCCCGTCACGCGGTTCAACGCAGAGTGCCGTTTGAAAAATCGTCTCTTCTTCCTCGTCTTTCGGCATTGGTATGCTTTGTGAGTTTGTTTGCACCGATGCGTCTAAATGCTTCTCGCGTGGTTCAAAAGGATCGCGCTCATAGACCTCTTCTCGCTCTTCAGGCGGCACCCACTCCATCGATTCCAAAGGTAGACGGAGTCCTATCGGTGAATCGCCGGGAATTAAGAACATGCGTCCATTCTTGAAGTTCCACACACAGCTTTCCCACTTCTCCTCTGCAAGATTCCATCGTATCGGTAACGCGTAGCCAATCGGTTCACCGAGGGTTTCTGTTTGTAGCAGCTCGGCGAGTCGATGGCGTTCGGATGCTTCTTTAAAGTCAAAGTCGAGTGGATCAATATTGGTAGGAAGTCTGTCCTCTGTCCAGAGAAAAAAGAGGGCATCTTCATAAGCCGGTATCATTGAGTCTGGTGTAATTTTCAATAGTTCCGTAAGGTGGCGCGTCCATCTTTCAGCCTCTTGGACACCGAACCCATAATCCTTGTGAGGTTCAGTGAGCAGTTTGTCGTTCTTCCAGACAGGCACCCCGTCTTTCCGCCAAAAGCAGCCGAACTTCCAACGCGGTAACGGTTCACCCGGATACCACTTCCCCTGTCCGTGATAGAGGGCACCCCCGGGTCCGAAACTATCCCGCAAGCGTCGCAAGAGTCCTGCGCCTAACGCTCTTTTTTTTCGGCTGTCCGCTTCCGTGTCCCATTCTGGACTCTCTGTATCGTCAATGGATACGAAGGTAGGTTCGCCTCCCATTGTCAACCGAATGTCGTGCTGGATTATATCTGCGTCCACTTGTTGACCGAGGGCATTAATATCTGCCCACTGTGTTTCCGTATAGGGTTTTGTCACGCGCGGGTCTTCGTGGATACGTTGGACGGTGTTGGTATAAGTAAATTCTGTTTCGCACGGGTCTGTATAGCCGGTAACGGGGGCAGCGCTCACTGGATCGGCTACGCACGCTAACGGAATATGACCCTCACCGGCAAGTAAACCCGATGTTGGATCCAGCCCTATCCACCCTGCGCCGGGGGCGTAGACTTCACACCACGCATGTAGGTCGGTAAAGTCTTGCGGCGGACCGGTGGGTCCATCAACAGGTTTCTGATCAGCGACGAGTTGGACGAGGTAACCTGAAACGAAACGAGCCGCTAAACCGAGATGCCGTAAAATCTGAACGAGGAGCCACCCTGTATCTCGACAGGAGCCAATCTGTTTTTCTAACGTCTCCTCACAAGACTGCACGCCGGGTTCCATGCGGATTGTGTATTTTATCTTTTGCGAGAGCGACCTGTTGATGTCAACGAGAAAGTCAATGAGTTTCTCCTGCGTCCGAGGAATATCTGCCAGTAGTGCTGTAAGGAGGGGGCCGTTTTCTTTGATTTCAAGAAAAGGCGTTAGTTCTTCTTTAAGTTGTGCTTCATAGTCAAACGGGTAGTGCTCAGCATTCGATTCGAGGAAAAAATCGAACGGGTTGATAACGGTCATATCCGCCACAAGGTCTACTTCAATAGACAGGGCACGCGTGGGTTCGAGGAAAACGACGCGCGCTTGGTAATTCCCGAACGGGTCTTGCTGCCAGTTGATGAAGTGATTCTCCGGTTCAATCTTGAGCGAGTAGGCTTCAATCGGTGTACGGCAGTGGACTGCAGGTCTCAATCGAAAAACATGTGGAGACAAATTAACAAGCCTGTCGTAACGATAGAGTGATTTGTGGTTGATAGCGACACGGATTGCCATATCTGTCGTGCTCCTTCCTGCAAACTTCCCCTACAATAGCGGCTGTTCCTCAGTAGCAGATTGTCCGTTGACAGGTCGCAAGGCGAAGAAGGTCTTGTGGATATCTTCACCGACTAAGTTGAGCTTGGTTTGGAATGCGTCCAGAAACTCGTGCAAACCGCTGGATAGCACCTGTTTGACTTGGGCGTACGCAAATTCTGCTCGGAGCTGCCCCAACCGCTGCTCTGCTGAATTGGAGAACGTTTCCAACGGGGTTCCAGAGATGGCGTGCAATGATTCTTCTGCCTTGGAGAGACAATAGAGCACTGAGCGCGGAAATTCACGGTCTAACAAGAGAAAAGCAACAACATCGTCTGGGGAGATGAGTCCGTAAGTACGGCGGTACATCTCGAAACCGCTGGCGGAGTGGAGCAAAGCCCCCCACTGAATATCGTCGAATGGGGTGTTCACATCCCAGATAGATGGCAGTAGGATAAAATATTTAACGTCAACGATTCTTGATGTTTTATCAGCACGCTCAATAAGCCGTCCCAATTGACTGAAATGCCATCCTTCGCTATGCGACATGATATTATCTGTTAGTCCCATAAAGAGATGCGATGCGAGTTTGATTTCTCTGAAGAACTCATGCGGTTCTGCCATTGCCCATTTTTCCGAAGTGTTGGTGACTAACAGATAGGCATCGTTTAACTGTTCCCACATCTCCGATGAGATATTTTCCCGTATTGACCGAGCGTTTTCACGCCCAGCCCGCAGGCAAGAGACGATTGAATTCGGATTTTCAGTGTCAAATGCCAGAAATCTAATCACCGCTTCGCGGGAGGCATCGCCGTAGCGTTCAGCAAACACCTCGTCGTCGCCTGTCGTGGCAACGAGCGGTTCCCACTGTGCTTGTATACCGACTGGCATGTCGAGAATAAGGTGCAAGTTGACGTCAACAAATCGGGCAACGTTTTCGGCGCGTTCGATATAGCGGCTCATCCAATAAATTGATTCTGCGACGCGACTGAGCATAGCTCCCTCCTATTCTGGACCTGACAAGACCCACGTATCCTTACTACCGCCCCCTTGGGACGAGTTGACGACCAACGAGCCTTTCTTGAGAGCGACCCGCGTTAATCCGCCCGGTAGCACATAGATGTCTTCGCCGTAAAGGATAAATGGGCGCAGGTCAACGTGTCGTCCTTCGAGGTGGTCCTCAATAAGCACCGGGACGCGTGAAAGCGAGAGCGTCGGTTGCGCGATGTAGTTGCGCGGATTGTTTTTAATGCGGTCAGCAAACTCTTCCTGCTCTGCCCGAGTCGAGTGTGGACCAATCAGCATCCCATACCCGCCAGACTGGTTGGCTTCCTTCACAACGAGTTCGTCGAGATGCTCCAAAACGTATTTCCGATCTGAATCCTCCCAGCACATATAGGTCGGGACATTTGGGACGATAATATCTTCGCCGAGATAGTACTTGATAATCTCTGGTACGAACGAGCAGACAACTTTGTCGTCAGCGACACAGGTGCCGGGCGCATTGACGAGCGCGATGCGTCCGGCTTTGTAGACATCCATTAAACCCGGAACACCGAGCATTGATTCAGATTTGAAGGCTTTCGGGTCGAGAAAATCGTCGTTGATTCGCCGGTAGAGGACATCGACGCGTTCAAATCCTTTTGTGGTTCGAGCGTGAACGAACCCGTCCATCACGACGAGATCGCGTCCCTCGACTAATTCGACCCCCATCTGTTGTGCGAGAAAGGAGTGCTCGAAGTACGCAGAATTATAGATACCTGGTGTAAGAAGGGCAACTGTAGGGGACGGCACTCTATCGGTTACGAGGTAGCGAAGCATATTTAGCAGGTGACTCGGATAATCCTCCACAGGTTGAATCTGCGACATCCCGAAGATCTGTGGAAACGTCCGTTTCATTAACTGCCGATTTTCCACCACATAAGAAACCCCGGATGGACAACCGAGGTTATCTTC
Source organism: Candidatus Poribacteria bacterium (assembly GCA_009845505.1). Classification (GTDB taxonomy): domain Bacteria; phylum Poribacteria; class WGA-4E; order WGA-4E; family WGA-3G; genus WGA-3G. Next base: position 11,780 of record VXZL01000472.1, read on the forward strand.
CAAGACGTAGAATTGCCCATCGCTATCGCGCACTAAGTCTGTGCCAGTGATATGACACCAGATACCGCGTGGCGGGTCTAAACCGATGCACGGCTTCAGGTATCGTTCTGATGAAAGCACGACATCTGAGGGAACAACCCCGTCTTTGAGGATTTTCTGGTCGTGATAAACGTCGTCGATGAATAGGTTGAGTGCGTGGATACGCTGTTTGAGCCCGCGTTCTATCCATTCCCATTCAGTGGCATCGATAATCCGTGGGATAAGATCAAAGGGAAAGATTTTTTCGATCCCTTGTTCATCAGCGTAGACATTGAAGGTTATGCCCATCCGAAGCAAGGCGTATTCAGCGGCAATTTGACGACGATTGAGTTCGCCATCAGGAAAACTTTCAATCCGCTCCATCAACATCTGAGCGGCAGGACGCGCACTCCCGTCTGGCGCGAACATCTCGTCATAGAATTCTTCAGTGTCGTATCCATCAAATCCTGTCATTGCAGGAGCCTCCTCTACCTTGATGCTACCTCAAGCATATTATTTATCTGTGATTATCCTATCACACTTTGGCGTATTTGTCCAAACTTTAGTTATTGTCAGATTCTCTCAAAAATAGGTAGGCGAGGTTTCGTTTGGGAAACCCCCAAGCAAAAACACCTCGCCTGTCACAATGTATCAATAATCCTGAATTCACTGCCTGGATTTAGACAGCCGTTTGAAAGGCTTCCCATGCGTCGCCCGCTGCTGCGGCTTGACGTTCCAACTCCGTACACCACCCGGCGACTTTCCCGGATTTAATCTGTCGGATATCAAAGCCAGCATATCTATCCTCAAGCGTGTCTCCGAGTTTCTGGGTTTCTGCCCACCGGTCCCACGCTGTCTGCATCCAGGCGTGTGGCAGTGCCTCCCGGACGGCGGGATCGAGTTGCCACGCGCTTCGTGCATCCGCAACCGATGGCTCACCAGCAGGTTCACCTGACCATTTCGACCAACCGATTGAGAGTGTGTTACGCTCACGTTCAGGCACAGTGTGTCCTGTGTGAATGTTGTTGCCATTGCGGATGAGTGCCTCTCCTGGCTTGAGCCGAATAGCGACCTGATCCGGCAACGGATCCTTCCCATTCCAACTCGGTGTATATGGAACGCCTTGATCCTTCATCGCCTGTGGGAGTAGGACATCATGCTCAAACGGTGTGCGCCATCGGTGATGGCTCCCCGGAATCAGTTCGTGGCATTCGTCGTCCGTGAGTGCCAGAAACATGCTCACGCCGTTCCGTTCCTTAATTCGCTTTTCGTTGCTTTCTTGAATCTCTTTCCAGCGAATCCGTTCTACTTCTTCGGAATAGTCTTCAGGTGTGTTTCCTCGGATTTCCCGTTGTGAGAAATAACCTGCGCCGTCCCCCCACCATGTCACGTCTCTATGCCAACTGGGTCCGTTTTCGTTCCGTCGAGGGTTTGCCCACAGCAACATACCACTAAATGCCATGTCCTCAGGTTGAAGCCCGTGACACCAAGATGCAACAAAGTCGAGGAAATCCGAAGAGCCGTGGAACTCGGCGAAACTCGACTCACCGAAAGCGGGATGGATAAGTCCTCGGATTGCCCACGGTTCATCTTCCGCGGCGCGGTGGACATAACCCTTTGAGCAGTCGATGGTGTCGTAGACGTTTTCCGGGGCAGTTGCCTCGGTAACACGCCGACCCGCCTCTCGAAGGATAGGAATCCAAGGGTTATCGACAAAGTCGTTGATAATAACAAAACCGTGCTCCTTCAGGTATGCCAACCTTTCAGGTGTGGCACCCGGAGCCGAAAGTTCAGGTTGGAAATCTGCAAACGCTGTGGCGCGATAAGTCTTTTTTGTGCTCATTATAGCTCCTCCATGTTAGACAGGGACTTTGAACCAGCAACGACGCTATTTTAGCAC
>VXZL01000479.1 GCA_009845505.1 Candidatus Poribacteria bacterium
CCATACGTTAAAGAGAAACCCAAGAAATAGGAGTCCGATGGATAGTACCCATAAGGCTCTCTTCTTCGCGAGTTCTGATTGACTGAGATGTTTAAGTTGCAGAATAAGCATGTCGGTGTGTTCGTTGTTTCCTTAATATGCGGGTTATGTTATCACGATTCTTTGGTTTTTAGCAATCTTTTTGGTGTCGCGGTGTGTCAGGATTCGGAAATCCCTCCTACAGAAAAATCGAATGCTCCTATGTAGGTGGGGTGTAGTAGAAGCAGCCCTTGTGGTTGTCCTCTGATAAAAAACAAAAATCCACATTTTAACTGACGTATGTTATAATCTTGAGAATTACGTTATGGTTCGCTAATGTAGTGACTGCATAGAATTTTTAACGCAAAAGAGGCAGATGAGATGAATGGCAAATCACGTAAATCATAAAAATCTTGGTCAAAAAATGGGGAAAAATAGGGGAAACCTGGAATACCATCGAGCCGGTGATACGGGTAACGTGTCATCAGTACGCACCCAATATCAAACCGTATGGTCAAAAAGGGCGTTGGTCATTGGACTCGCCTTAGCAGTTTTAGAGTGTTTAATCGCGCCCTATAACGATTTTGTCATTCGGAACACATTTTTGGCAGGCGGTCATTTTCCGCTTGCCCCATTTTTTGTCTTGACCGCTTTAGCGTTGGTTGTTAATTCTGTCCTAAGGCTTCTGCATCCGAAACTCGCCCTCTCCGCCCAAGAACTCGTCGTTATCTGGTGCATCATGATTGCCGTCGCGGGTATCCCGTCATCAGGCATGATGCGAGATGCGCTGTCTACTTTCGCGGCTTATCACTATTTCGCCACACCAGAGAACGAGTGGCGATCCCTTTTCTTTCAATATATCCCCGAATGGCGCGTCGTACGAGATGAAACCGCGATTGTCTCCTTCTATGAAGGCCTATCCGTCGGCGAGCGGATCCCTTGGGGGGCATGGCTGAAACCGCTCTCTGTGTGGGCCTTGTATGTTCTAACCGCCTACTTTGTTATGGTTTGTCTCGCTGTGATGCTCCGAAAACAGTGGATCGAATACGAGAAATGCACGTTTCCACTCGTTCAACTGCCCGTGGAAATCTCTGTCCACCAATCAGGGGTGGTCAATTCATTTTTTAAAAACAGAAAGATGTGGGTCGGGTTCGCGATACCGGCGTTTGTTCACACGTTGAACGGACTTCATGCGTATTTTCCGACGCTACCCAATATCCCCATCCGATATTGGCTCGACCCGTTCCTCGTCGGTAGACCCCTCAACGCCTTGAGACCTTTTCAGATTGTGATATTGATGTCCATGGTAGGATTCAGCTACTTGCTCACACTTGAGGTCGCCTTTAGTCTCTGGTTTTTCTTTTTGTTTTTCAAACTACAATGTCTCATCGGCAGTATGCTCGGTTTCTTCATAACGAAGGGTCCGGGTGTAAAATGGACAGCGTATTCGTTCAGTGCAGCACAGGAAGCAGGTGCGTGTCTGACGCTTGGGGCTTGGGCACTCTTCAAAGCCAGAACACACATCAAGCAACTCTTTCTAAGCGGCTTCGGACGCGGATCCCACCAATCTGACGCTCAGAACGAACCGATGTCCGCCGGGTTGACAGTTTTTGGGTTGCTCGGAGGTTTATCCGTCTTGATATACCTAAGCGTCCTGATGGGAATGTCGCTCGGATTTGCGGTGCTCTTTGTAATCTTTTCAATTGGCGTGTTCGTTGCTTTGACATGGCAGATTATCAACGGCGGTATCCCTTTTATCAATCCTTCATTTTCACCGCAAAGTTTCTTCCTGACAACACTTGGGACGGCACATATCACTCCCTCAACGACAACGTGGCTGTTCATGCAACCGACCGGCTTAACCTCACACCTGAGAGAATTTATGATGCCAAACGTGATGAACGGGCTAAAGGCAGCGGACACCGTTAGAACCAACCGGCGGCGACTCCTCATGGCGATGGGTGTGGCGATGGTGCTCGGACTGTTTGTCTCATATTATTCCGTGCTGAAAGTCAGCTACCAACACGGCGCACTATTCGTGCATACAGGCGGTAGCGGCGGGGCGCGCTGGTTGAGTGCTGTCCTTACGAGCCCTACGGAGGGAACCGACTGGGCGAATACCGGTTGGACGCTTTTCGGAAGCGCGTTTACAATCGGATTGATGTGGATACGAAAAGTTTTTGTCTGGTGGCCGATTCATCCGATTGGGTATACGATGCTCAGCTCATGGGCATCATTTAAGCTATGGTTCTCTATCATGCTCGGTTATTTTCTCAAATATGGTGTTGTGAAATATGGGGGCCTCAGGGCGTATAGGGAAGCACGTCCGCTGTTTCTTGGATTGATCCTCGGTGAAATGACGTGTGCCGGGCTCTGGTCAATCGTTGGGATGATAACCGGCGTTCAAACCGGCTATCGCATCTTGTTGGATTGAAATAAAAAAAGAAAGGTAAACTATGCGTACGTATGACGATTTTTTAATGGAGTCGTATCAATTTAGGGAAAAGATGGTCGCCGATAAATTTCGCCCGAAATATCACTTCTTACCACCTTATGGCCGTTGGAATGACATCAACGGTGCGATCTTCTTCAACGGTAGGTATCATATTGGCTACCTCCAAAAGATAAGAAACGGGCCCGATGAGAGAGACTTTTCGAGTTGGCAACACATTTCGAGTCGAGATCTACTACATTGGACCTATCACACAGCATATCTTGATGAACCGCTTGAAGGGAAAAAGGGCGATTATTTCAACAGCGGCGACATTATGGAAGGAATGGAAATTCCGACGATCATTACCAATATGCCGAGAAGGGGAATCTGTATCTACCAATGTCACGATGCCAATCTCTCACACTGGACCCCGTTGGCAGAAAACCCAGTAATTCCAATCGATACCGACGAATTCCCCGAATGCGTGATTTTCGATCCGAGTGGCTGGAAAGAAGGGGATATCTATTACGCCTTAATCGGCAATAAAAACCATCGCCCCGGGTATGAAGGCGATTCGACGAGCCTGTTTAAGTCGGAAGATCTCAAGCAATGGAACTACGTTGGCCCCTTCTATAAATCCTCGCGTAGATGGACAGCAGCGGTTGAAGATTGCGCATGCTCCGACTTCTTCCGCTTTGGGGAGAAATACATGCTCCTGATGCACACACACTTTCCGTTCAATAAGTGCCAATATTATATTGGACACTATGAAAACGAGACCTTCTATCCCGAAATTAACGGACAACTCAGCCATCTCGGCAGTATGCTCGCGGGTCCCGAAACCCTGATTGACGATAAAGGGAGACGCATCTTTTGGGGGTGGATCGCCGATGCCCACGATGCAGATAGACACGGTTGGCAGAGCATCATGACGCTTCCTTGGCATCTAAAGCCGACTTCGGACAACCACTTAAACATTGAACCGGTTCCAGAATTACAGTCCTTGAGATACAACCCATTTCAAACTGAAGATATATTTTTAGAGGCAAAGCAGGAGATCACCGTTGAAGGGCTTGCTTCGGACTGTATGGAACTGAAACTGACGATAGAGCCACGTTCTGCGCAACGCTTTGGGTTAAAATTGTTCTGTTCGCCAGATCTTGAGGAGGAAACGGTGATTCGCTACGATGTGGGACAGCAAGCCTTTGTTGTCGATTTTGAAAAAGCAAGTAACGACTGGACCCTCTCATACCGTTGTGGACGGGAAGTGTTGAAACCCGGAAGGTTCAAGCAAACAGTGCCTTATGCATTGGGAGACGACCAAGTACTTGAACTCGATATCTTTGTTGACAGGTCGGTAATTGAAATGTTCGTCAACACCGAGATGTGCATTGTTCAACGGGTTTATCCGACGCGCCCCGACAGCAAACAGGTGCGATTGTTTTGCGAAGATGGGCGAATTGCGGTCAGAAATATCGTTAAATGGGAGATGGACGCAACCAACCCTTGGTGAGATGTTGAATTTTCCTTAGTCTATTACGGCGCGAAACTCGATCGCAGCTTGATGCTCCAGCGTCCCGCTTCGTAGGTTAAGATATAAAGCGATTCGTAGGAGGCAATGACTGTACCATCGGCGCGATAGCGCGTGAATTGCGTATCAACGTGGACCTTAGACTCCGACGCATGGACAATGTTGCGTCTGTCCCAATCACTATGGTGCCAGCCTCTTGTGGTTAGGTTGTGTCTTATTCTCTCCATATCCTGCTCACCCGGTTTGTTGAGGACTCGCATATTGCCAGACGCGAGACGGTAGTGCGGAAAGTGAAACGTCTTCTCCCATGCCACTATATCAAGACGATTAAAGGCTTCCATCCACGTATCAAGCACTTCCATGATTTCGACTTCGATTGTTTCTTTCATACTTCTACCTCAAATACTAATTGGCATATTTCAGATTCAAGCACTGATGAGGTTTAGCACAGCGTAAGGCTTTCCCTCCGGCATCAGATTCTAAGTTCCACCAACATGCCCGGATCTATTGGAATGGGTGAACTTGACGACGGCAATGGAACAACGTCTCCATCTTCGCGCAGACCTTCAATATGAAACGCAATGGCTTCAGCGACCAATGTCCGCACTGTCTCTATTGTATCACCTGCCGCAATGCACCCAGGAAGATCGGGGACATAAGCACTGCAACCATTTTCTCCTTCTTCAAAAATAACAACGTATTCCATGGATTTATTCACCTCACCATCTGAGTCCAGTTTGCCTTAGAACACTGTTGAGTGTGCCCGGACGGACATCCGCACTCAATTTTCCGGCAACTGTCACGGTGCCCTTTTTTGTTGGATGTTTAAATTGTCGATGGCTACCTCGCGTCCGGACGAGATACCAACCATCGTCTTGAATCAGTTTTATGAGCAATCGAACCTTCATAGTAGGCTTTTGTCGGTTTTAAGTTCACTAATTGGAAGAAAATGACGGGTCCAGCTCCTTGTGCCATAATCATCCATCATATGCCTTCTGGCTAAAAGCCGCTGAGACTTTTCCTTCCTCGCTTTCGGATTTTTCAGCATGGAACGAGCATATAACGCGACCTTCATGAATTATCAGTAGTTTACCGTTATTGTCAAACTTTATACCTGCTTTGAACGCGCCTGTTTGGTACACTGTCGCTATAACGTCATACCCTAATGAATTTATATCTTTGAGACTAATATTTTGCTCTTCCATTGATTAATTTCCTTCCTTACTGCAAGGGGCAAAAATAGCGTGCGATGCCCATTAGGAGTGTAACCTAACCAATTAGGAGAATTATACCACAGATTCCCTATAAAATCAATCGGATATTTTCTGAGAAAAATTGTCCCTTTCTTTCTCGAAATCGGGTATACTTCTACAAGGTGCTACCAGAGAATCGTCCATTGCGCGACTTTGCAGCGAACGGAGTATCCTATCTATGAATATCGTTTTTCTATTCTCAGACGAACACGCCGGTAGTATCATGGGAAACAGCGGACATCCCGTTGTCCAGACCCCGCATCTCGACCGCCTCGCTGAACAGAGTTACACATTCGATAACGCTTATTGCAATTATCCAATCTGTACACCCTCACGCTTGTCCATGCTTACAGGACGCTACCCACATCAGATTGAAGCCTGGGATTTGGGTGCAATCGCCGATCGACAGTACCAGACGTGGGGAGATTATTTGGCGAGGGCAGATTATGAGACCGTGCTATGTGGACGGACGCATTTCAACGGAACAGATCGGTTGCTCGGTTTCTCCCATCGCTTGCTGGATGACCTACATCGATGGCGGCACACAACCGGTCGTCCACCACGGCGCACGCCGGATGCCCGTCGAGGCTCTAACTCACACGTCGCCGAATGTGGACCGGGAGATCACGAACACACGAGATACGACAGAAACGTCACAGACTTAGCAGTGGATTTCCTTCAAGAAAAAGCTGCATCTCCTGACAATAACCCTTTCCTACTTTACTGCGGGTTCATGCACCCACACTTTCCATTGATTGCACCACCGGAATTCTACGCACTATACGACCCAGACACACTGGAATTACCTGAGACATGGAACGAAGCACTTGAATCCCAACACCCCATCATCCGACACCACCGTTGGGCGTGGCGGAACGACATCCCACCCCCTGAAGCCGTTGTCCGTTGCGCGTTAGCCTCCTACTATGCCCTTGTCTCGTGTCTCGATGCGCACATCGGACGGATACTTGAGGCGATTGATACGTCGCCACTACGCGAAAATACCCTCGTCCTCTATACGAGTGACCATGGCGAGATGGCAGGGCACCACGGCATCTGGCAGAAGCAGTGTTTCTACGAACCTGCAGTGAGGGTGCCATTAATGGCGCGCCTACCTTCAGGTGAGAACGGTCGCGTAGCGCAAAACGTCTCTCTGGTAGATGTCTTGCCGACCCTGTTGGAAGTCGCCGGTCTGGAAATACCGTCTGATTTACCGGGGGATAGCCTGCTGCGGATAGCCCGAAATCAATCCAGCGAAACGACACGCACCGTCTTCTCCGAGTACCATCACATGGGCATGCTCAACGCCGGTTTCATGCTCAAGTCTGGGAATTACAAACTGTGTCACTACGTCGGGAACGAACCGCAGCTGTTTAACGTGGACGCTGACCCGTTGGAGAACAACGATCTGGCAGCAAAACCTGAATATGCAGCAAAACGTAGCGAACTGGAAACCACCTTGTGCGCGATGCTCAATCCAGAACGAGAAGACATCCGAGCGAAAGAAAATCAGAGAATACGTAGATTAAAGAGCGGGAACACCTAAACAAAAAGGATTTGTACCGCAAACTGTTAGTTTGCAATTTACCTGAGCCTATTTGGTATTCTACAAGACTCGCCCTTTCGGAGGCTGTGAGTTTGGGTACCACCGAGAATCGGAAGGCGGTGCGGGTTCAGGAGGCTGTAGAGAAGCAAACTCAGCCAACTTCGGTCGGATTTCGTCTTCCCAAATCCCTTCCACATCATCAAACGTCAACGGAGTCGGATTTGACACTTCTGCCTTATACGCCGCTAACAACTCCTGCGTTTTTTCACCAAAATGCGCCACAATATCTGCGACCATCTGTTCTCCAACGCGACGGCTCGAGGACTCGTTGAAAGACCCCATTGCAAAATGAGGGGCGCGTGTATCATCCGTCGGCATCCGCGACATATCCACACAATCGGGAGCGACTGCCCAAAGCACAGAGGTTTCGCCGCGTCCGGCGTGTCCACCCAATCCTTTACCGTCCTCAAAACGCTCAATATCCGCGCCTATGCTCATCGTCGAATACATCCGAACACCGACATGTGCCTGCATAATGTCAATCACTATTGGTACGTCTAACCGATGCGGACCCGAATGCCCCGAAAACAGAATCGCACCTTGGAACCCCAATGCATCCACCGCTCGAATGTGATAGCAAATATTCTTCAAAAACATCCACGGTGGTATCGCTGTTAGCCAGGGTCGTTCTTGATTAACTTGATTGTGTCCCCATGAACCGTAACCCCCAATCTCATGGCAGTGCCAATAAAACGGTGGCGCGACAATCCCGCCGTGTGCTTCCGCCGCCTGACAGGAACATTCGTGTGCCCGAATCGCATCCATTCCGACTGCATTGTGCCAACCGTGCGGTTCGCACAACCCATAAGGTAGATACACCATTGGACACGCCGCTAATGCCGCTTCTAACTCATCAGGAAACATCCGTTCCCATCGCACTTCATTGTGTCTCATACAATACTCCTTTCCAAGAACAGAAAAATACCTCTTATAGATGCCTTATTTCAACCCTTTAGGTGCCAATTCCCCGATGGAACTTTCCAGAAGATTAGATGCTTCCGTGGGTATATGCTGAGCCGTTGGTGGAAGTGGCGTATCAAAAAAGTAGTCGGGATCAGTTTTTTGCCGCCGCCAAGTTTCGCGCATTTCTCGCCAAGCTCCGAAAAGCGTGCGCAGTTCGGGCATATCTTCGGCAAGCAGATGATGCAATTTTTTCAAATTGTAGCAGGGCACACCTGCAAACATGTGATGCTCAATGTGCCAATTCATACGCCAATACAAAAACTCTGCCAACGGATTGAGCTTGATTGACCGTGTGGATTTGCGGAAGTCAGGATCATTTTCCTTTAAACCACAATGTTGGGTCAGAGAAACGACATAGGATCCCCAGTTTGCAATGAATGCGCTGGCAGTGATGATAAGCGGAAAAACCCAATAGCCAGTAGTGAGTGAAACGACAAACAGCGTGCCGTGAAAAAGGAGTAGAACCCGAGACCACCCCATCGATTTTTTATGCTCTTCGGGTTGGTCAGTATGTAAGGATGCCAACCACTCTTGACTCGGAACCTCTGGCGGTCCCTCTTTACCAAACGCACTGCGGATGGTACAGATAACCGCAGCAATCAACCCGCCTTTGCTAAAGGTGCGACCGGGTTGCGTGAGCAAATTTATGGTGAATAGTTGGAGGACGAACAGGGAACCTAACTTGGGTTCAAGCGGGAGAAGATTTTCGCGATCGCCTTCGGGGTACAAGGTGTAGCGATGATGATAGGTATGGCTACTGGCGTAGTCAAAATGATCCCACCAACTTATGAGGCTCAGTAGGGAAAGGAAAAATTTGTTCAGCCATTTGGTACGAAACACAGTGCCGTGTCCCAATTCGTGGTTGGCTGTCCCTTTGAAAAAACTGGCGACCGTACCATGCACAAACAAGGCAATGAAAAAACCGAGCCATATCGTTTGTGACCAAAAGAAGTAAACCAAACTACCCGTCAATAACCAGAGGGCAAGATGCCCACCAGCCTGAAACCAGCCTTGCGAGTCGCTCCGTTTTGATAAATTCCGTAAGGTTGTGTGGTCTATTTTACTCCGGTACCATTTGACACGCAGCGTTTTTCGCACTTCAGCAAGAGGTTGATAAGTCATTTGAATACCCTTTTATCTCTAACGTTTGTTGACCCGTATGTAAGGCATCACACACGGGTACTAATTTGACATCTGCATTGGAAAATGGCGCATCCATGCCACACAACAGCACAAAATGGATCTTGCCATTAAAACGTAAGTTCCAGAAAAATATGGTAAAAAGAGAACCGCTTTGGTATAATTGCGGGAACTCACATTTCAGAAAAATAGCCTCTACGGATATTGTATCACTTCTCTGCGAAATTGACGATTTTTTTCTGCGTTTGAAAATATCAGGCATAACGAAGACTAAAGTAGACTTCAGATGAACCTAATGGAGGTGAATCAAATGATGCGTCTAACAGTCATAATTTTCGGTATCCTGTGCTGCCTTGCCATATCCTTGAGATACAGCAACGCTGAAATCGATCCAACAACTGCCGTTGGCGTATGGCTCTTTAACGAGACCGATGGTGACACGGCATCCGATTCCTCTGGAAACGGCAATGATGGCACACTGGAGGGTGACCCCAACTGGGTCCCCGGTGGCAAATTTGGCAACGCCCTGGAATTGGATGGTGCAGGTGATTACGTCAGCGTCCCTGACCATAAAACCTTGGATACCGAACTCAGTGAGGCACTCACAATCGTCATCTGGGTTCAAGGCACTTACAGGCCGAACGACTGGCACGGGTTAGTGACAAAAGCACAAGGATGGCAAGTCGACATGTGTTACCTGTTACAACGGGCTGCTAATGGCAAATTCGAGTTCGCGCCTTTCGGGGAAGCAGGCAATACCGTCTGGACAGCATCCAACATCCTACCTGAAGATGACACATGGTATCATGTAGCTGGTGTCTATACCGGCGAAGAAGCACAGATTTACGTTGACGGCGTGCTTTCTGGCACGCGGGTCTTTTCTGCGGACATTGCCGACACGAACGCCCCTGTAGTCATTGGAACCAATTACCCAACCGGCATTCAGCCAGTAAACGGTCTTATCGACGAGGCTGCGATTTTTAGCGTCGCTTTGGAAGAAGAAGACATCAACGCCATCATGAACGACGGCTTGGAGGAGACACTTGGTATACTCGCTGTCGAACCTTCAGACAAATTGGCAGTGACCTGGGGCGACTTAAAAGTCGGTAATGATAAATGACGGATTCCGCTGGTAGAATCAGGTGCGAAACACAATCGTTTACTTATCTATGCTATCACCTACCGTTCTCGGATTTGGTCCGGGAACGGTAGGTGAGAAATAACCATTATTCCCGCTTTTCACCGGGTTTGCGATACTTCGACGAATAGCTATCGCCATCCGGATCGTACGAAACGGATACCTGTCCATCATGCACAACGAGTCGGGGTACAGTGCGGTGGCGACCATCGCGTTCGGGTCCCCGCATGACAGCGAATTGTGCCTCCGTCATATCTTCAACCATATCGCCCCACCGATCTTGTGGGTCAATCACACCGCCACCCCAATTGGAATTTTTCGACTGATACTTAATCAGGACGCCGCGTCTCGGGATTGGATTCTTCCACGCTAAGGCACCGTGTGTGCAACCGCCGTCCATAAAGAAGAGAACATCCCCGGCTTTCATAACCGGCTGCACCACCAACCCCATCGTGTCATCACACGTCCGAATCCCGCGGGGCGATGGATACTGGGTCTTGTGGGATCCCGGCACACATGCGAAACCGCCGAGTTCTGGCTCGACATCACGCAATTGCCATGTAATGGTGACGGTCTCGCAATAACTCCGTCCGTTCTTAAAATAATAACCGCGTGATGGACTCATCGGCTCATTTCCATCGTGGAGAGAGTGCCCCGATGTGCCTTGAACAGCACAGAACACCGTCGCACCCCCTGTGCGATAGCCGCTACCGCCCATCCAATTGAGGCGATGCACGACAGCCGGATGCGCAATCATCCGTCGAAACGGTTCGTTATACGGATCGGGTAGGTCTAACAAACCCGGCAAAAGCGGACGACCTGTACCCGCTTGGCTTATCGAACCTCTCGCCAGTTCGCTACCAACGACGATGCGATCTTGGAATTTATCCACCGCCTCATTGGCGGCTGCCAACCACTCCTCATCCATCACACCGCGCACCACGAGATACCCGTTCAGATCCCAGAAATAAAACTCTTTCTCATCAATCCCTGAAATCGGGTCGCGGGTATAAATCGATGGATGAATGACGGATGTCCCTTCCTCCACCCACGTCTCCTCACCATCTGTATTTAGCACCGGCGACGGGCTTGACCCCTTAAACCCAGGGACATACATGACCGCTTTTTGCGCAGGCGCTGCTTTATCCGCCCATCTCGGCAGCACCTCGGTTTCTGCGTTGGGGCCATCGGGATTCGACTGAATCGCGGCACGTCCGGCGTACCAGTAAGTTAGCAACCTTTTCGATCCATTTTTCCACGGTCGAACGCCTTGGAGCGTAGCGGATGCGACTAAAAACAGATCGCCTGCCTTGAGTTCAGGTTGTATCACTAACCCCATATCATCAACACCGGTCGTCAAGTCGCGCGGGGTTTCAACGTTGCTCTTGTGGCTCGCCTGCACGACAACCAATCCACCGTCTTCTTCTGCGACATCCTCCAGCACCCAGATTGCCCTCACGCCTTGAGAACTTCGCTGACCGTTTTGTAGAAAATAGGCTTGGGACGGATTTCTCGGCTCATCGCCACCGGAGAGGGTCATCCTTACTTCGCCTTCTCGATTTCCCAGCAGTCGCGGGGCTTGATCGAGTCGAAAACCGTGTCCGACGATCTGGTTGAGATACCACACCACTTTAGGGTGTACGAGTAGGTCGCGGAACAATTCACGATGTAGACCGCCTAAGAGCATCTCACTGTCCGCAACAGCATCTAACGCCTCGTTCAGTGCTGCCACCTCTTCCTGAGTGAGAACACCCGGAACGTGTAGGTAGCCCGCCACATCAAAAGCGTAATTCTCTTCATTGCTCATGAGTTCGTTATCCATCTGTTCCTCCTGTTATTAAACCTCGCCATCCCAGTAACTGAGACTTGGGTCCTTACGGTAAATCTTTCCAACAACGTACGGTAGCACCTTATTGGAGTCTGGATATTCGCTTACATCGTGAGGTGTAGTGGTTCCGAGTATAAATAACACGACTGGGGCATCACTATTATTCACAAACTTATGCGCGCCGATTGTGCCGGGCGGAAACGCGATGAAATCCCCCTCCCTCACTTCCACATCGCCGCGTGGGGTTTTCAGCGTGCAAGCTCCTTCCATCACGTAGCACATCTCTTCGCCGAAATTGTGAAAATGCATCGGGAAACTCATCTTACCGGGTAGGAGACGGATCACGCGATACCCTAAATTCTTGCCACCGATGAGCGGGTCAATGTCCTTGTCCTCAAAATCATAAGGATGTGGGGCATTTTTATACTGCCACTCTACTTCATCAATATGGATACGATTGATGTAGATGTCGCGGCGCGCTTGGAGGCAGTCAACGAGGTGTTGTCGGGCATCTTTAAAGATGGAGTGTCCGTCGCCAACAAGAATCGTGTTAAAGCGGAGCCCCAAAATCTTACGCAATTCGAGTGCTGCTTTAGGTGGATCACTCAATTTTTCATCGGCGAGTAAGGTCAACGCGCCCATCGGCGCGCCTACCACCAGATCGCCGAACAGAACGGTCCCCTTCTCTGGAAAGTAGAGTGCGATTTCGCCTGGGCTTTTTCCATAACTGAGATGGACAGCATGTAAGCCAGGGACAATCGCCTCTCGATCCTGCACGGTCCTTGTGGGTCTGATGCTCAGCGCATCAGCATCCGCTTCATGCACAATCACGTCGGCACCCGTCTGCTCCCGAAGCGCAGCGGCTTCGCGTTCATGATCGGCATTCGTCAGCACAATCGACCTCACGCCACCGAGTGCTGTCAGGTGTTCCTGATCGGCATCTGACATTGCAACCGGATCTATAAGGATATTTCCGTCAGGACGCACCCACAAATGCCCGTTAAAGTCTACCTGCCGTTCTGGACTAAAGACGCTCCAACTGTATAAATCTTCAAAAATCAAACGTTTCATTACTACATGCCTCACACATTAGTTGCTATGGGACGGCTTCAGGTTTCTCCTTTGAGACGAACCCGTAAACTTCAAGTTCGTGTATGAAGGCTTTACCCAACACTGTATACGCCACAATTCCGCCACGCCTTGGATCCCACTCACCCGCTTTCTTTTTATCTTCAGTAGTCCCGCTGATGTAGATACGGATTGTATCCGTCACAACACCACTGACGCGTGCCTCAATGACTGGACTGTCGTTGTTCTGAACCTGCAGAATTGCGCGCCAATGTCCTTCACCCTCCAATTTCTCGTATATCATACAGTTTATGATGTTAGTCCCGCGGATCGCGATCCGATGAATCGCCTTTTGCGTTGGTAAGTTTAGGTGAATCCATCTGCCATCCGCATATCCTTTCGTCTGGACATCACCGTCTATCATCTCCGGTGAAGTACAGGTAACGCCTTCCGTGACAGCGTAGTTGTAAAGCTCCTGCGGTTCAAAAATCATCTGCAATACTTTGGACTGACATCCTAAAACGATTGTAACCGCGAAAATTGCTGGTAAGATAAAGAGGTAACGTCGCATCTCCCGCCTCCTGTTGTCTGTTTCCGCTTTTGGAGAATATCATACCACATTTCCATTCTTCTTTGAACCAGAATTTTGTGAAAACCGTTGCTTTAAAACCGCATCCGACATATAATTGTATTATCTGCATCTATAGGTA
>VXZL01000554.1 GCA_009845505.1 Candidatus Poribacteria bacterium
ACCCAGATACGCTAAATATGCCGCCCACCGTTTTTGAATCCAGAAGCCAAAAAACACACCCACCGCAGTCGCATACAGACAACTGATTAGAGGTAAAATAGCGAAAAACAGAAATCCTTCACCAAAATCGCAATTTTTGACCCGAAAAGCGTTCAGCAAAATTATAGTAAGGGGGAACACGAGCAAACTCGTGTTAAATAGCAGCACATGCCAGAAACACCGGAAGACAATTTGTCGGGGTGGACCGGTAAGTGCCTGCGGACTCCGCTTCATTTGTTGCAGCACTGTTAGTGCTATATGCGCGCCAGCGAAAGAAATACTGAGTGCCATCACGGCGCAAAATTCAAAGGCGAGGATATTAAACAGGGGCACGTTGGCAAGTACGAATGCCAACATACCGAACACAATGAACCAGAACCAATATGAAAATGACCTATGTACCATAGGTGTCACGTACATCTTTTAAAGATTGAAAGTAGTGTTTACTGTTTATCTTACTTGGATACCTGCTTCGTGTCAAGCAGAATTTCAACAGGACTTACGTGAAATTTTCTTGCGGTTTTAGATAAAATATGTTAAAATTACGATATTATGGGTGTCTATGCGCGGTGCAGAGCCGTGCGAAGTGGCACTGGCATAACTCGGAAATCAACATAGGAAGGCTGCGTTTCAAACCCGCACCCTTACAGGAGAAACAACAATGGCAAATGGATTCACAAGATTTTTCAAGGCTATCTGGTACACATTAACGGGCCGCGCACATGAATCTGCGGATAGAATGATGGAAAACCCCGAAGCCGTCAGAGGTGCTTACGAAGATATTATCAAGGACAAAAAGGGGAATATCCAACGCTATAAGGCGGCGATCGGACAACTTATCGCGCTGGTTGAACAGAAGAAGTCCACAGTCCAGAGTTTGACTGATGAAGTTGATCGGTTGGAAGAACTAAAGTCAGGCGCGATCGCCAAGGCACAGCAGACGGCTGCGGCGTTGCAAGGTGAAGGGCTCGCACAGGAAGAAATCAAGCAGCACGCTGAATACACGCGATGTGTTACCGCTTATCAAGACTTCAATTCCAATCTGACGGAAAAAACTGGGCGCATCACGGAACTGGAAAACGAGATTGAAGGTGCACAAGCAGATATTGAATCCCACAAACTGCAGATTACCAGTCTCCATCGTGATTTAGATAAAATCAAGTCCGAACAATCCGAGGCAGTTGCGGATCTGATTACGGCACGGGAACAAGAAGAAATCGCCGATATGCTCTCGGGTATCAGTATGGATGGCACTTCTGCCGAATTGACGCGCATGCGTGAAATACGTGAGAAAGCGAAAGCCCGCTCAACAGTCGCACAGGAGTTGGCTGGCACCGATTCAAAAAGCGAAGAGGAAGAATTCCTCACTGCAGCACGTTCCTCTGCTACCAATGATGAATTTGATGCCTTAATTTTCGGCGCACAGCAAACGGACACACAGACAAAGGCTGAACCCGATAAGGCAAAATCAGACTCGGACTCCGAACTACCGATATAACGCGGCTCTTTTTCGTGCGTTGCAGAAATAGAAGGGGGCGGTAATCCATAGCCGTTAAAAGCCCAACCTACACATTCCGCACAGAAGCCGGAATGCTCATCAATTCAGGAACGTCACGGAGTCTCGTTCTATCTGGAAATATCCACGACCTCTTCTTCATACGCCAGGAAGAGGATACGGATTATATTCCACTCGTCCCCTTTTTAACGCGCAGCTGGGACATCCCTGGGTTCATCCTGATCGTTTACGAACTCAACGGTCCTATACGGTTTGCCCAGGATGCTGATCGGGAAAAAGTTAAGCAGGCATTCAATGTGTGGCGAGGGACAACCGAGCCGGAGTTTGATCCAAATGCGAGCACAAGCAAGCGACGTTCCATTGGATTGTTAGACGCCGCTGCCGAACCTGCTGATGTCCCTTTTACACAGTATATGAACGATGCAATCGGGAGCCCGACGTTAGCACTCGAACTCTTACGTCAGTTTTGTCTGCTCTCCCGAAGCACGAACGCGCAAGGCGAAAAACTACTATCAGAGAAACTGATAATTTTCATTGAAGCGGCAGATATGCTGCTCCCAGAAGGTGAAATTCGGAGTCTATCCCTTCAAGATAGACACCGGATTAGTATCGTTCAGGATTGGATTTCAGACTCCAATTTCATGAATGATAACGACACTGTCATCTTCATCACAGAATCAGCGAGCCTTGTGAATTCTCGGATTATCAGGCTGCCGCAGGTGGTCACCGTTGAGATCCCATCACCGGGGATGCCGGAACGCCAGCACTTCATTTCATGGCTCAACAATACACCGAAATTGGTGGAAAAGCCATTAAACCTCTGGGGCACCCAAACCCAACTTGCGATGCTTACGGCGGGTTTATCGATACAGGCATTGCGTCAACTTCTCCTCTCTGCTCGCTACTCTGGCGACAAATTGCAACCGGAAGATGTGATTAATAAAGTGTCCGAATTTATCCAAGGACAGTTAGGCGAAGATGTTGTAGAGTTTAAGAAACCTGCACATAGTCTAAAAGACATCGTTGGTAACCAGAAACTCGTAGATTTTCTGAAGACCCAATTAATTCCGCGTATCACTTCAACGGGTCCTGATGCAATCGCTGGCATGAGCGTTTGTGGTCCCATCGGCAGCGGAAAAACCTTTATTTTTGAGGGACTCGCCGGTGAACTCGATATTCCGGTGCTGGTCCTCAAGAACATTCGGAGTATGTGGTTCGGACAGACGGATGTTATCTTTGAGCGACTCAGGCGACTGTTGATGGCACTTGTGAAGGTGCTTATTTTCGTTGATGAAGCGGATACACAATTCGGGGATGTCGGGCGGGATGCACACAGCACGGAACGGCGGTTGACAGGCAAGATACAAGCGATGATGTCGGATCCGCAACTCCGTGGCAATATCACGTGGCTCTTGATGACGGCGCGTATCTATAACCTCTCACCCGACCTACGGCGAGAAGGTAGGGTTGGAGATATGGTCGTTCCTGTGCTTGACCCGAGTGGCGAAGACCGAGAGGCTTTCCTTCGCTGGACGCTTGCTAAAGTCATTGGGGGTCCGATTTCTGAAGAAGCCGTTGAACAATTCCTGAAATTGACAGCGGACTACTCTGCCGCAAGTTTCGCATCGCTACGTTCCGACTTAGAAGCCGCCAGCCTCCACAAGGGGCGTTTATCAACAACATCAGACGAAACAGGTGAATTGACGCTCGATGAGATCATCGCTGTCGTCGAAGACCGGATTCTCCCTGACATCGGTCCGATTCGACGTTATCAAACCCTACAGGCTCTTGTCAATTGCACCCGAAAATCCTTACTCCCCGGAGACTACTCCCCTGAGATTCGAGAATCTTGGGTGAAACAGATCGCGAGACTCGAGACCATAGGCGTTACCGGATAGAAAGAAAATGCTGCATTCGCACGCGACACAATTTTGTGTTATAATGCTAATGTGTAACGAACACAGTGTGGTGTTTTGTGATAGCACCCACAGCGTAAACGCTGGGGCTTCGGCTTCGTAGCAGTTTGCGTTCTTCCCGAAGGTTGAACGTCTTAGGTCTGCTCCACCGTCAGGCAGCTATCCCTGCCTGAAGAATGTTTATAGCAGCGTTGATGTCTCGGTCGTGGTGCGACCCACAATTAGGGCATATCCACTGCCTATCAGAGAGAGAAAGATTTTCGTTTCTATGTCCACAATCGGAACATGGCTTTGTGGTCGCCCTCCACTGTCCAATTTGAACAAAATGACGCTTATGTTTTTGACACTTATACTTCAATATCTCAACAAACTGAGAGAAGGCAAGATCAGAGACTTTACGTCCCCACAGGCGTTTCATGCCGTCAAGGTTGAGCGTTTCAAGGACGAGGGTATCAAATCGCTTGCAAAGGGCTGTGGCAAGTTTCCAATGCCAATCTTTGCGTTGGTTGGCAACTTTGCGATAGAGACGTGCGAGTTGACCGACACACCGCCACCAGCCATTAGTGCCTTTCTTTTTTCGCGAAAGCGACTTGTTGAGAGATCGGAGTTTGTTCAAAGATTGCTTCAAAGGTTGCGGGTGGTGTATCTTCTCACCCGTGCTCAGTGTCAAATATGCGTCTTTCATGCCGAAGTCTGCCCCAACGTTTTCACCCGTTGTTGGCAAAGGTTCGGCGTCTTGAAAATCCGTCGTGATACAAAGCCAATAGGCATTGCAGGCATCGCGCTTGAGGGTGACGTGTTTGATGTTACCGTGAAACTCGCGATGTTTGAAAAAGGTATACGGTACAGGATCGCGTTTCCATTTACCCGCGTTCCATTTTCGCAGGGTGAGCATGATACGATTGTTTTTTATTTGCCAACCCGCTTGTTTCAACGTGAACGACTTGAACTTATGGCGTTTCTTAATCTTGGGTCTACCGCCAAACTTCTTGAAAAAACGCACATATGCAGCGTCAATACGTCTCAATTCTTCTTGCATGGCTTGACTCGGCAACGCTTTCCAATGTGGATGTGTCGTGCGTTTCAACGCCGTGAGATGTGCGGACATAGCGTTATAGTTCGCATACGGCAGTCCGTCTTTATACCGTTGACGTTGCCACTTATGGAAGTATTCATGCACCTGCCACATATCGTCAAGCAGGTTGCCAAGCCTTATCAAATTGGATTGATTGTATATTTTATACTTATAGGTTTTCATGGTATATCAGGTATCAGGCGTTTATCCCGCTTCAGTGGGAGGCAAGCACATTACCAAGCGGTAATGCTGAAACTGCTTGCCAACCTGATACTACTAATTATACCACAACTTTACTACAATTGTCAAGTTTATTTTTCACACAAACCTAATACCCGTCTACATCCCCTACCTGAAGGCAGGGGTCTTGACGGGAAGATTGATAATGATAACAGGGAAAATTAGAGACGAACGCGTAGCCATCATTGAAGTGAAAGTGATCGGCTTAAATCAACGCGCGAAAATTGAGGCAACTCTTGATACCCGATTTACGGGCTATCTGACACTACCAGAGTTTTTAATTCACTACTTAAGGCTACCACAGATTGGTACTCGGCACACAATTATTGCTCACGGAGGGGCAGTACTTCTCGACCTATATCTTGCCAAAGTGATCTGGAACGGTAAAGAACGCGATATAGAAGTTCTGCAAACAGACAAGCAACCGTTGGTTGGTATGTCACTGCTTCGCGGAAGTCGTGTAACACTGGATGTAGTAACAAATGGTGATGTAACGATTGCCCCTTTGTCGTAGAAAAATCACCCAACCAACAGTCCCAAGTTACATGAGGTAATTAATCCGCTGTGAGTTCCGGCATCAATTGAGAATGATAACCTCCCCAGTCGCTGCGGAACGATACCCAGCACAGATGATCTCCACAGAATGCGATGCAAATTCTGCGTTCATCTCACTTTCGACATCCTTTTCAATACAATCCAGAAATGCGCCGAATTCGCGTTGTCCATCGTCCCCACTGCCCACATCTATCCACTGCTGTTTAGGCTGCATCCCAATCCCAGCCTGTGTGCTACTCCACATCCCCATCGGATCAAGTGGATGAGGCTCTGGTGGTTCAAACGCCGGTTCAGCAGCGAAGACCTCTAAACGATTCGCTGATGCATCAAATGTCAAAGAGCCTTCAGTGCCGATGAGATGGACTTTCCGAACGCCGCCTTGGGCGTGGCTCTGCCAACCGTAGCGTCCACCAACAATCGTTGCGGTGATCCCGTCCTCTAAGGTTAAGACCAAAGCACCGAAATCCTCAAGTCCGCAGTTGCGATGCTCCTGAAAGAAGTAGTTCGCCGTTCCACCGAAGACCCGCTGCACCCGTTTTTGCGTTAACCAATTCACCATAGACACAGCGTAGACACCGACATCAAACATCTCAGGTTTGGCTTCAACGAAACTGTAGCGTTCGAGAGTCGGTTTTTGGACCCGTTTCTCGCCAACCGGCGCGGTGCCGGGATGTCCCTTGGAGAACAGAACATCGCAATGAATTGCCTGAAGCTGCCCGATACTTCCAGATGTCAATGCCTGCTGAACGGTACGCGCCCAGGTACTATAAATGTTGCTAAACATTTGAGATTTTACACCGTTTTTCTCAACAGCAGTAACAATCTTATCAGCATCTTCCGCGTTGAGTGCCATCGGTTTGTCAAGATAGACATGTTTTCCTGCTTCGGCACATTTTGCCCCGATGCGCCCACGGCGTTCTACATCTGTACAGAGACTGACAATATGTACATCCTCACGTGCCAACGCCTCATCAAGGTCGGCGATGAAAGGTAGATTTAATTCCGCTGCGAGGGAACGCGCTAACGTAATTCGCTCTGGTGGTCCGTCCAATTCATCCGCAAAGGCGACCAACTGACAACGTTCATCTTGTGCGAAATTCGAGGCGTAATTTTCTTGATGCGTGCGATGTCCACCGAGTAAAAGCACACCGTATTTTCCATTCTGCTGCATGTTAACCCTCCAAGGTTATGGGTTGACCGCTTTCAAGCGATTGCGCGATAACCGCTGTTAGTTCACCTGAGTCGTCCAATTCTGGTGGAATGGCGTTCGAGTAATGTCTGCCTATCGGTGTCTCGTGGTAAATGACTCCTTTATTACCAACTAACATAAGGTCAATTGCCGTTTGCACATCAACGCGATTGACGCTTAGCAGTGCCATCTGTCCGCCGACATAGTGAATCATTATGGTAACCTGCGTTGCCTCTGCGTCCCCTTGGGCATAGACGTGCGTCGGCTGTGAGGGTATCCATTCATTTGCGAGCGTAGCAATCTCTGTTCCCGGTGACAGCAAATTCTCACCTTCATTAGCGACATGAAGGACACACCGTAAGAACACTGGACTCCCAATCCGATCTTTCTCAAGTACGGATTGTA
The DNA here is from genome assembly GCA_009845505.1 of Candidatus Poribacteria bacterium. Lineage (GTDB taxonomy): Bacteria > Poribacteria > WGA-4E > WGA-4E > WGA-3G > WGA-3G. The sequence goes on from VXZL01000554.1 coordinate 6,936, forward strand.
CAGATTTTTTAAGCAATTCCATTTTTTCTCCTCTCCATATAAGAGCAATCTCCTGTTCATGACACCTCGATCCACAAGATGTGCCAAAAAATGTTGACGCATCCACCACATTATGCTATATTTTGCAGAAACTCACTTTGGCTTAGACTTTTGAATATGGGCTTGCAAGCTGCGCCCTAAAATGCCAAAATTCTCTTAAATTCAATCAGCAGTTTTTAACACTTTTGGAGGAAAACGATGCCATTAAAAACCCTTGAAGAACTTCTTGCAGAAGCGAAAGCAAACGTTGGACACATCTCCACGGACGAACTCACGGAAGCGGAACAATCCGTTGTTATCATAGATGTGCGTGACGAACCCGACTACGATGAAGAACACTTACCGAATGCAGTTTCACTCCCACGCGGATACATTGAACTTGACATTGACGAGGTTGTGCCGGATGCTGACACACATATCGTCACGTACTGCGGCGGCGGTACACGTGCGACTCTTTCTGCCCAGACGCTAAAAAATATGGGATATGAAAATGTTTCAGTCCTAACCGGCGGCTTTCGCGGTTGGAAAGCCGAAGGGTTACCAACTGAGGCATCCGAAGAATAAGTGTTTTGTGTACGTAGATTAGCACAGATAACAGACCTTGTCAACATTACGGAGAAAACATGCACAACAAATATATCATTTTAGCATTGATACTCCTCACGCTTTTCATCGGCGATAGCGATGGGCAAAAGAAACAACTCAATGTCTTTACGTGGGCAGGTTACGTCAGCGATGATATCCGTGAAGGATTTGAGAAGGAATACGGGGTGAGTGTCCTTGTTGACACTTATGCCAGCAACGAGGATCTCCTCGCGAAGTTGTTAGCGGGTGCGACAGGTTACGACATTATCATGCCTTCTGACTATATGGTGTCAATTCTAATCAATCAGGACCTGTTATCAGAATTGAATCGCGATAATATCCCGAACTTCCAGAACATCAGTCCCCTATTCCTTGGCAAATACTTTGATGCTGAAAACAAATATTCCGTCCCCTATACATTCGGCACCGCCGGTATTGCCTACGATTCGACAGTCGTTTCACCAGATCCTGACAGTTGGGCAGTGCTTTGGGATCCGAAATATAAGAATCAATTCAGTATGCTCGATGACCAACGTGAGACAATCGGCGCTGCGCTTAAACTGCTCGGATATAGTTTCAACACAACTGATCCAGAGGAAATCAAAGCGGCGAAAGAGAAACTCATTGACCAGAAACCGCTTGTTAAACAGTACAAGAGCGAAGCGGAAGAACTCCTTATCGCGGGGGATGTTGTGATGGCACATTGCTGGAGTGGGGATGCGTTCCGAGCGGTTGAGACCCGCCCGACGATTCGGTACGTCATCCCGAAAGAAGGCTCCAGCCAGTTTATTGATGCGGTCTGTATTCCGAAATCCGCACCGCATAAGGAACTCGCTGAGCAGTTTATCAGCTATCTGCTACGTCCTGAGGTCAACGCTAAGATTACGGCTTTCACGAAATATGGGACCTGTGTGCCTATGGCAAAAGAATATCTACCGGAACATCTGCGGGCGCACAAATTCATCTATCCGCCGAAAGAGGTTCTGGAATCTCTTGAGTGGTTGAAGGATCCGGGGGACTTTACGCGGTACTATAACCGGGCATGGGAGGAAATTAAGGCAAAATAGTCAGTCCGCATTTATTTGTAAATCTAAAGGAGAAAAAGTTGAGTAGACCTAATATTTTATTCATCATGTCCGACGACCACGCTTCACACGCTATCAGCAGTTATGGGAGTCGGATTAATCAAACACCGAACCTCGATCGTATCGCAGATGACGGTATGATTCTCCAAAACTGTTTTTGTGTAAACTCCATCTGTACGCCGAGTCGTGCAAACATTTTGACAGGGAAACATAGCCACCTCAACGGTGTTAAGACGTTGTCAGACCCACTTGATGGCAGGAAACCTAATGTTGCGAAGATGTTGCGTGCAGATGGTTACCAGACAGCAATGGTAGGCAAATGGCACCTCGGACACGGTGGCAATGCGGATCCAACGGGTTTTGACTACTGGAACGTCTTACCTGGGCAAGGACTCTATCACGATCCGGTGATGCTTACACCTGAAGGAAGAACGACCCACGAAGGCTACGCGACTGACATTATCACCGATTTCTCGTTAGATTGGCTCCAGAACCGGGACAAGGAGCGACCCTTTTTCTTGATGTGCCATCACAAAGCACCGCACCGACCCTGGGATTCGGATGAGAAGCACGCCCACATGTTTGAGGACGAAGACGTTCCGATGCCGGATAACTTCTTCGACGATTACGCGAACCGTTCAAACGCCGCGAAAGAGGCGAAGATGCGTGTCTTCGGACACATGACTGAAAGCGATCTCAAGATTGATACGCTTGGTCCGCCGCCTGACGGATTGTCTGAGAAGGAACTGGCAAACTGGCAATATCAGCGTTATATTAAAGAATATCTCCGGTGCGTTGCCTCGATTGATGATAATGTCGGACGGATGCTTGATTATCTGGACGCTGAAGGCATTGCTGATGACACTATGATCATTTATACCTCCGACCAAGGCTTTTTCTTAGGTGATCACGGTTGGTATGATAAGCGTTTTATGTATGAAGAATCTTTACGGATGCCTTTCCTTGTTCGCTATCCGCGTGAGATTCAAGCCGGTAGTTCGTCAGATGCAATGGCGTTGAACATAGATTTCGCAGAGACTTGGCTCGACTACGCAGGGGTCTCAATCCCAGATGATATGCAAGGCACGAGTTTACGCCCTATCCTTAATGGTGAAACCGCAGACGATTGGCGGACCTCAATGTATTACCGTTACTGGATGCATCTGACACATCACTATGTCCCAGCGCACTACGGGATACGGACGCATCGCTATAAACTCATCTATTACTACGGCGAGGCACTCGGTACAACGGGCTCTATCGATGAACCGAAAGAGCCGGAGTGGGAACTCTTTGATCTGGAGAAGGACCCGAACGAGATGTGTAGCGTCTACGACGATCCGACTTATGCAGATATTGTTACCGAATTGACAGCGGAACTCTATCGCCTCAAAGCAGAGGCAGGGGATGAGGAGTAGTTGTTAGTGGAAAACTTAAAACCCATAACCTAAAGGAAGGGATAAAATGGCAACTCAGAACCCGTTAAGCAAGATTGCACCCCGTATGAAAGTTACGGCACAGATGTCGCCGGAACCGAGTGAGGCTGATCTGCAGCTTGCTAAGCAGATGGATGTTGAATACGTTGTCCTTTGGACGAACGGCGAAAATGCGAACTACGACTATTTCATGAGCCGTCGTGAGATTTTCGAGAACGCTGGACTCAAAATCTACGGATTCGGCAACAGTGATGTCCACAATCAGGACGGAATCGTGCTTAACCTGGAAAACCGAGATGCGAAGGTTGAACAGTACAAACGCTATATTCGTGATCTCGGTAGAGCCGGGATTCCGTATACGACTTATGCACACATGGGGAACGGCATCTGGAGTACTGAGCGTGAAACCACCCGCGGCGGTGCAAGCGCGCGGGCATTTAACCTTGATGCTGCCGATGTAGGACACTGGGGCGGTAAACACTATGGGATGCCGCTCTCACACGGTCGCGAGTTTAGTGAAGAGGAAATTTGGGATAACTACGCTTATTTCATCAAGCAGGCGGCACCAGTGGCTGAGGAAGCCGGTGTGATGATTGGAATCCACCCTGACGATCCGCCCGCGGTACACCTCGCTGGTATTCCGAGATGTATCTTCAGCAGTTTTGAAGGCTATAAACGCGCGCTGGAAATTGCTGATAGTCCGAATGTCGGTATGTGTTTCTGTGTTGGCTGCTGGTTAGAAGGTGGCGAACTGATGGGCAAAGATGTCATTGAATCGATCCGCTACTTCGGTGAACGGGGCAAAATCTTCAAAGTCCATTTCCGCAATGTAGATCAACCGCTTCCGCATTTCGTCGAAACTTTCGTCGATAACGGCTATCAGGATATGTACGAAGTGGCGAAAGCACTCCGCGAAGTCAACTTCAACGGCGTATTGATTCCAGACCATATTCCACAAATGGGAGGCGACGGTCGCATCGGAACGGCGTACACGATTGCTTATATGAATGCACTCGTGAAGCGGGCAAATGAAGAGGTTGCCGGGTGAGGATATTTGCGCGAATCGCCTTCCTCATATTGAGTTTCCCATTGATAGTGGCGGCAGATACGGACAGCTTGGACTGGCCAGATTTTCTCGGTCCAGCGCGAAATGGCAAATCCCAAGAGAAAATAGAGATCGCGCCATGGAGAAACACGGGGCCTCCGGTCATCTGGCACAAGAAGGTTGGCACCAGCTACGGGGCACCTACCATCGCAGACGGACGATTATTCATGTTCGCTCGTCATGACGACATGGCCCGCCTCACCTGTATGGAAAGCGACACCGGTACGGAACTTTGGCGATTTGAATACCCCACAGACTATGAAGATATTTACGGATACAACAATGGACCACGGTCTTGCCCTGTCATTGATGGAGACCGTGTCTATATCTTCGGTGTTCAGGGAAAATTGCACTGTCTGAGCGTTTCGGATGGGACGCTATTATGGAAAGTGGATACGGCGGCGCGTTTCAACGTCGTTCAAAACTTCTTCGGGACAGCTTCAACACCCATTGTTGAAGGCGATCTACTCATTGCTCAAATTGGGGGTTCTCCACCGGGAACGCCGAAAGACGTTTGGGCATCAAACGGTAAACCCCCACCAAACGGCACCGGTATCGTCGCATTCAACAAACACACAGGCGAAGTGGTTTATAAAATCACTGACCAATTAGCGAGTTACGCCAGTCCTATCACGGCAACAATTGATGGGCGGCGTTGGGGATTCATGTTCGCCCGCGATGGACTCGTCGGTTTTGAACCGACCACTGGGAAATTCGACTTTTACTATCCATGGCGCTGCGCAAGGATTGAATCCGTTAACGCCTCATCTCCTGTCGTTGCAGATGATCTCGTCTTTATCAGTGAATCTTACGAGGTCGGCAGTTCGGTTCTCCAAGTGTATCCCGGTGGCTATAAAGTTGTTTGGAAAGATTCGCCGCGCCGCGAGAAATCAATGAAACTGCACTGGAACACGGCGATCCACCACGAAGGCTACCTCTACGGTTGTAGTTCAAGGCATTCTTCTGGCGGGGAACTTCGGTGTGTAGAGATGAAAACAGGTAAGGTCGTATGGGCACAACGCGTTAACGAACGCGCTTCACTCCTCTGGGTGAACGACTATTTCATCTACCTCGGTGAGTACGGAGGGTTGATGCTGCTCAAATGCACACCTGAAAAGATGGAGATCCTCTCTGAAGCAGTGCCAAGAGACGAAAATGGCAGACAATTTATAGAATATCCAGCATGGTCGGCACCTGCCTTATCAAACGGGCTGTTATATGTTCGAGGCAAAGACCGGTTAGTCTGTTTCGCACTCACGCTCCAGAAAGACTGAGAGCCGTGCTCTCTTGCTACGGCTTCCATAATGTCGCCTCAATGAATCGTTCTCCATCGGGCTCTTCGTCAAAATAGTAGGCAGTTACTACAGTTCCATCGGGACGTTGAATCGTACGTGGATAGCCGACATCATGATCTCCGCCGTTATCGCGCAGAACAATCTCTTCACCCCACGTCTCACCATCATCACTACTCAACTTGGCGCAAATCCGATGCGGTGCATCCCGATAGCCGTAGATAAGACATAACCTGCCGTCGTGGAGAAGAGTGAGGGTTGGCGGGTTCCCACCCCGTCCCGTATCATCTACAGGTTGATTCATGTAGTCCCACGTTTTCCCGTTGTCCTCTGAAGCATAAAGATCAATCCAGTTTCTGCGTTCCTGCCAGTCCGGCCGTGTATAACCGCTCGCATCACGACAACGAACCGCCACGAGAATCTTTGAATCGGATAACCTAACACTTGCGGGCATAATGGCGAACCCTTCGGGTTCCGGTCCAATCTGAGATAGCAACGAAAAAGATTCACCACCATCGGTTGACTGTGCGCAGAATATCAAGCCTTCTTCACCGTCCGATTTTGAGGCGGTGAGGAATACCAGACATTCGTCTGGACTGGAAACGAGGTAATCTGTCCGAGCGGCGACACCGGTATAACCGAACATCGGGAGTCGGTATGGGCCGCTCCAACTTTTGCATCGGTTTGTAGAGGTATAAAACCACGAGTACGCCCCGGCTCTCAGTCCGGATCTGCTGCACATCATCGCAAAATCTGGGTGTGTAAAATCAACGCGTTGCGGGGTGTCGAACGCCGCCTCCGCTTTGAGTCTATGCTGTTCTTCGACGTGTTCATCTGCGGAGAGTGTGCCTCTGGCGGGCAGGCGACAGGGCGTTTCTGAGACGCTCCATGTCTCACCACCATCTAAACTGCGTGCCTGCATCCCGACGAAGGGTTTATCGCGGTCTCGGCGATGGAAACCCCCATCGGATTTGTGATACCCAACCGTGAAACCGACAATGATTTCGTTGTCATAAGCCCATATACCGTAATTCGCTGGCCAACCGGCGTAACGACCCGGTTCGCGATAGAGTGTAACTTGTCGCATAATGATTTTCTCCCTTCTGTTTTTGATAAAAACTTTAAAATTAAAAGTAGGGTTGGGTAACCC
>VXZL01000561.1 GCA_009845505.1 Candidatus Poribacteria bacterium
TACAAATTAAGGAGGCAAATCTTTGCAGCAAAGAACACCAATTGAAGAACAGATTGATCTTCCGTTTATGGAATCACTACGGATTAGTTTTCAAAGTTTGAAAATCCGTTTTGGGCGTTCGATTATTACAACCGCAGGTATTACACTGGGCATCGCATTCTTAGTTTCAGTCTGGACGAATAATGAAATCGGCCTCGCCCTACAAGAGAGCGGGCGACAATCGACAATTAACACTTTTGAAGAAACAACAGAAAAAGGCATTTCCACGAAAGATATTTGGCTGATTGTTATGTCCTTGATTGTCTGTGTGGTTGGGATTGCCAATTCCATGTTGATGGCGGTCACGGAACGCTTCCGTGAAATCGGTACGATGAAATGTCTCGGCGCGTTAGACGGGTTCGTGGTTCGACTCTTCTTGCTTGAGTCAGGATTCCAAGGGTTTTCGGGGGCTCTTATCGGCGCACTCGTTGGAACACTGGGAGCGGTGCTTTTGGGGCTTAAAGACTATGGGTTAGATCTGTTTTTCTATTTCCCTTTACTCCCAGCGCAACCTGAAGATGGGACCCTGCGACTGGGTGTGCTCGTTGTCATCTTGTTGGGATGTTGTCTGGGTATGGTTTTGGCTGTAATCGGTTCATCGTTCCCAGCATGGCGTGCGGCAAAACTCCCACCCGCTGAGGCAATGCGGACTGAGGTATAGGGACTATTCGACACGGCTCTTGTACACTGCATAGGGGAACCTGAAAATCAAATCTACAGCTCCGCTGATGATGGGACCGGAGGCGAAAAAGGAAAAGGCTATGGCTGATATTGTTGTGAAAACTGAGGATGTCGTCAAGGAATATCGGATGGGCTCAAACGTCCTCCGTGCCTTGGATGGTATCAATATTGAGATTGAACGCGGAGAGTACGTTTCATTGATGGGACCTTCCGGTTCCGGGAAGTCAACGCTCTTTAACATGATTGGCGCGCTTGATACGCCTACGGAAGGGCAGGTTTATATTGACGGGCAAAATATGTCCCAACTTTCACAAAGACAGATTGCGGCATTTCGTTGCCACCGGGTAGGTTATATCTTTCAGAGTTATAACCTGTTGCATGTACGGAGCGCACATGGGAATGTAACATTACCCATGATTTTTGCAGGGCTTCCTGAGAAACAGCGCAATGAAAAAGCCGAAAAATTGCTTGACATGGTAGGGTTAGGGGATCGGATGTTTCATCTTCCTGATGAACTCTCCGGTGGACAACGGCAGCGCGTCGCCATCGCCAGAGCCCTCGCCAATGACCCAAGCATCGTCCTCGCCGATGAACCGACGGCGAATCTTGATACTGTTATCGGACGCGAAATTATTGACTTGATTAAACAGTTAAATGAGGAGCAGGGGGTTACTATAATTTCTGCTACACACGACCTGAAAATGCTTGATGTCTCTGATAGGATTGTAGACATCCGAGATGGACTCGTTGAACGCATTAGAAACCGAGACGAGATTGAAATTGAAGTCGGTGAAGTCGGTGGGCACTAACCGACACCACGAATTCCTTAGGACTTACGTACCTTACCGGTAGGTGCGGTTTCTAACCGCACCGGGTTTCCTCTGATTAAACATCTATGCTGTCCAAAGATAAGCATCTCATCGCGTTTTTGCGTAAGTCGTGTTTCTAAGACGAGATCTCAGATAGCAAGACCGGTCGGTTTTCACGAAGCGACTTCAGCGCAGCCAATCCCATCACAACGGGTACCCGTCCATCCTTACCTGTCACTGGCGGTGGTGTCCCTTCTTGAATACACCTGAAAAACGCTTGTAGTTCCGAAAGATATGCCGCCTTATAGCGTTCCACAAAGAAGTATGGCGGTAAAGCAGCATGAGTCCCCTCCTTTCCACTAAAGGTGACAGTATCTGTCAACGGATTTGCCGCCGTAACCATTCCCTTTGATCCAAAAACTTCAACTCGCTGGTCGTAGCCGTATACAGCCTCTCTGCTGTTGTCGATGGTTGCAATAACCCCATTTTGGAAGCGTCCGATAATAACAGCGGTATCAATGTCGCCTGCCTCACCGATTTGTGGATCTACGCGGACATTTCCTGTTGCGTAGATTTCCACGACTTCATCCCCGATAAGATAGCGCGCCATATCGAAATCGTGAATCATCATGTCAAGAAAAATGCCACCGGAGACTTTGATATATTCAATCGGTGGTGGTCCCGGATCGCGACTCGTAATCCGCAAGATGTGCGGCTCACCAATCTCTCCAGAGGCAACTGCTTCTCGGACTCGCATGAAACTCGTATCAAACCTACGCTGAAAGCCTACCTGAAACTTAACCCCTGTTTCCTCCACAATCGCCAGAGTTTCGTCAATCTCTTCCAAATCTAATGCAATCGGTTTCTCACAAAAGATGTGTTTCCGTGCTTTAGCAGCCGCTTGGCTAATTTCTACATGTGTATTGGTAGCAGACGTAATTAGCACGGCATCAATCTGCGGATCGGCTAAGAGTTCAGTGTAATTATCTACAGTCTGTGGGACATTAAACTCTTCCGCGAGACTGTTCATGCTCGGACGGTCGAGACTGCAAAGTGCCACGAGATCGGTTTCTGGTATGTCTTGCGCGAGATGTTCGATGTGTAATTTACCGATACGTCCTGTTCCGATAACGCCAACCCGAATCTTAGCGGTATTATTCATCAGCATTTCTCCTTGCTTTGGGACGTATAAATGGCAGCATTCGGCGTAAAAATGATTCAATACGGGTAATTAACAAAATGTACACGGCACCTGACAAGAGCACCGTAGCGATTGTCGAAATTCGTTGCGATAAACCGAGATATAATAGTATTGGATAACACGTCATTAGAGGGATCGTTATCAATACCAAGCCGATTAACCGAAGTGTTTTTTCTTTAATCAATTCCACCACGTTCATCTTTGGGATTTTTTCTCGCTCCGAGTCAGTCCGCAATGCTTAAGTTTCGTACAATCTACCAGTAGACTGCTGTTAAATTAGACGCAATTGTGCGATGTAAGTCATTCACCAAGGGTGTTTTCATGTCCCTCATCAAGAGCTACGTTAAGTTCGCATAGTTTCACGGCTACAGATGTTATTAAAGCATCGGGATCAGATCTATTCCACTTCAGATAGACGAAGAGGGTTTCAAGGCATATTTGCGTCAATTGACAGCCTAATCTTGGATCGGGTTTACCGGGACTCAAGTCCGGTGCGTAGGAGTCGCCTTTTTGCGTAAGGTAATATGAGCGGATATCATGCCACTCTCTATGAATGCAATCGGGGCCTTCCGGTGTGAGTAGATGCTTTTTAACTTTACCTTCCAGTTCTCGAAACATCTTTTGCTCGGATGGATACGAATCCGAAATGGAACTATAGTCGAACTGCTCGCTTGACATGATAAGAGCCTCCATGTTTCGCGCAACTTCAAGGATAGGAGCGGAAAAGAGGCGGGTGAGTTCAGGTTGGCCCCCACAAATCTGGATAAGCGCGCCTTCATATAATTTCGTGAGTTGCACCATATATCCCACAATTATTGCCTGGGGCTTGGCGTACCCTGTGTTAGCTGTTTCTGCATCCGGTGCTGCAGCAACACCTACCCTGAGCAGGTACAAACACCGGTTCATAACTTCTACAACGAATCTCATGAGCTCAGCGTTCGTCTTGGATTCAGCCGGCGGCGAATTGAACTCAATCCATGCTTCCATATTTGTAAGTTTCCGAATGATTTTATCCATATAGCCCTCTACGATGGTTGATTTCAATCTGCGTGAGGCATTGACCAGAGCAAAACTCAATCCGCGATGAGTTGTGCAGGGGTAGAGTCAACCTGTGCCCGCATCGGTTCATGGTGGAGAACCATCAGTTGTGAGGCGCGAAACCCGAGGGATTCGTAAGTGCGACCCTCACGATCACTAAATTCAACTTCAAAAGCATCACCGTTTGACAGTATCTCAACGACTGTACCAACTTGCCCACGCCACAGATTGAATTCGGGCAAATCCTGTGTGAGTGCTACGACATCAAAAAGTTTAATTTTCTTCTTAACGTTCTCTTGTTTTAGATGGTAATCAGGCAAACTTCCTATGTTCACAGCGTCCGCAAAAAATTTGGTTTTCACAGTCTATTTCCTCCGAGTGTTACAATGGATAAGCGGTTAGCAATCTTGGAACATCTGAATTTGGATCAATAATCCAGCCACTCCTAATTATCGCGTGTCTGGCTTTCCAAGTCAGCGGAAAATCAATTCTATAGCGTTGCCCATAGATGTCCTGTCGTCCTACTTGCGCCTCGCTTGTTTTGACTGCTTGTAACAAAATGTCGCGTAGGGCATCAGCATCATCAACAGTTATACCGAGTGCTACATAAAATAGATGTGCTTTATGTTTACCCGTATCATTCTGAGAGTTGAGGCAGTAATCCCGCAATTTGCGAATGTCCACGATAGCACGTTCTGCATTCGGTATTTTCATGAAATTTGTTGTATAATGCCTACTAATTTCGTGTGAATATTAGAGTCTTTCTATATCTATTGTGCTTTTCGTAAGGCATTAAAAGTTGTCACAAAACATTAACCCTGCTATAATATTACGAAATTATAGCACAATTGCCAAAGGAATGCAATAATGGCTGAAACCTCAATTGAACTACTCAAATCATTGACACAGGCGGACGGAATCCCTGGTTACGAAACAGAAGTACGCGAGATTTTTCGAGAGGCGGTTTCCGATGTCGGTCCAATCGAAACCGACAAATTAGGAAGTATCTTCTGCACGCACACAGGCAATGCGGAACACCCTCGAATTCTGCTGGATTCTCATTTAGACGAGATCGGCTTTGTTGTGCAAAGCGTTACAGATGACGGATTCGTCAAGTTTCTACCACTCGGCGGATGGTGGGCACATACACTTTTAGCGCAACGCGTCACTATTACAACGAAGGTGGGTAAAGTGCCGGGAGTGGTCGGGTCTACACCACCGCATTTACTCTCAAGGTCGCGCGATAAAGTCTTAGACATGAAAGACCTTTTTATTGATATAGGGGCGGAGAATGAAGAGCAAGCGGCTGAAGAGTTTGGGGTGCTACCGGGCTGTCCGATCGCACCTTACGGACCTTTTATGCCCTTGAAAAATAGCAAATTATTTTCTGCGAAAGCGTTTGATAATCGCGTCGGTGTTGCGATCGTTATTGAAGCACTTTTGAGGCTTGATGAACATCCGAACACCGTTATTGGCGCAGGAAGTGTGCAAGAAGAAGTCGGCTTGCGAGGGGCAAGGACGGTCGCGGCAAGTGTGGAACCCGATCTCGCAATCGTTCTTGAAGGCCCTCCTGCTGACGATACCCCGGGATTAAGCGTCGGTGCCTCACAAGGGAAACTCGGTGGTGGTGTGCAAATTCGGATCATTGATTCTTCAATGATTGTTAATCCGAAGTTGGCAGATTTTGTGATTGAGACGGCAAAGCGACACGAAATCCCGTATCAACTTGGAGTGCGTCAGTCCGGTGGGACAGACGGTGGCGCGATCCATCAATCCGGCAGAGGTGTACCATCCGTCGTGCTCGGTGTGCCGTCACGTTATATCCATAGCCATGTCTCGATTATTAACATCGATGACTACACCGCAGCGTTGGAATTGACGATGCATCTTGTACGTGAAATTGATACATCCGTTTCGGAGGGATTTCTGTTCGGTTAGGCGTGTTTTGTAAAGTGTTTTTTACTTGGAGGGCAAACCAGTGACAACCTTACCAAAAATCTCGTTTTGTAATCATCAAATCAGTAAATTAGTGATAGGGGATAATCCAATTTACGGTTATTCTCACTTCAATCAACTCCTTTCACAGCATCAGAAGGAATACCATACGCCAGAACGGGTCGTCGCAACGCTCAAACGCGCAGAGGAAGCGGGGATTAACGGTTGGCAGAATAGTTTGACCGAGCGTTCGCTTTCTGATCTGCAGCGTTACCGAAACGAAGGCGGCACGATAAACTGGTTCTGCCTCAGCCCGGGAGGGCTTTGGTATGATGAACCCGATGCTGTCTTTGAAGCAGCGAAACACGATCCATTTGGTATGGCACCCCACGGTGGTGGTGTTGGACAGAGATGTTTGCGCGAGAATAGGCTTGATCACCTACAAGACATCCTCAAACGGATTCGCGATACCGGAGTTTTGGTGGGTTTATCTGTACATAACCCCAAACTCCTGCATATCGCTGAAGATGAAGGGTGGGATATAGACTATTACATGACCGGACTCTATAATCTCCACGGCGGTGCTGAGAAGTTTAGGGAGAAATTCGGCTACGCTGCCTTGGGCGAGATTTACGCCCGAGAGGACCGCGACGAAATGTGTAAGGCGATACAGAGGACGGATAAGCCGTGTCTCGTCTTCAAAGTCTTGGCGGCAGGTAGAACAATCGGGAGTCCGCAGCAGATTCGCGAAGAGATTAAGTTTGCTTTAGAACACATTAAGCCGATTGATCCGTTATTGCTCGGTATGTATCAGCAGTTCGGGGACCAGATTGGTCAGAATGCTCAATTAATTACGGAACTCTGTGAAGAATTAGGATAGATTGTGTTGTACGCCTCTCAAGTGAGGTATAATTACCTCATTTACACGTCATGGAGGTTAAGAAATGGAAAAACGTACATGTGGAAAATCCGGGATTGAGATTTCAGTGATGGGTATCGGTTGTTGGTCGTACGGTGGTGGTGACTATTGGGGACCGCAGGCACAATCAGATGTCACCGAGGTTGTAAACGCCGCGTTAGATGCCGGTATAAACTTTTTTGATACGGCAGAGGGATATAATTCTGGACGAAGTGAAGAGGCACTCGCTGTCGCGCTGGAGGGCAGACGACACGAGGCAATCATTGGCACGAAGGTAAGTAGACCCGATCCAGCTACGATACGGGAGCATTGCGAAGGAAGCCTCCAGAGATTGCAAACGGATTATGTTGACATCTATATGATTCACTGGCCCCATGACGAGTTCGCTATTGAAGAGAGCATGGCTGAATTGATGCGGTTGCAGGAAGATGGACTTATCCGCGCTATCGGTGTAAGCAACTTTGGCGTAGATCAACTCGCAGCCGCTCTTAACACAGGCGCAACTATTGCCGTAAATCAGGTCTGCTATAATCTCTTGTCACGAGCGATAGAGCCAAAAGTATTACCATTTTGTAAGGAGCAAAATGTCGGTATTTTAGGATATATGCCCCTGTTACAAGGAATTTTGACTGGGCAATATAAAAGCGCAGATGAGATACCTCCAGTGCATGCCCGGTTTCGCCATTTTCGCGATGAACGTCCCGAGGCTTCGCACGGTGAAGAAGGTGCCGAAGAAGAGATGTTTGAGACGCTTGAAGGTATCCGAGAGGTCGCAGAATCCCAAGGAATTCCGATGAGTCGGCTTGCTATTGCGTGGTCAATGGCGAGACCCGGTATTACATGTATGCTCGTCGGTACCCGGAACGTAAGTGAATTGGAACAAAACTTGCATGTTGCTGGCTATTCTCCATCTGCTGACGTAATTGAAAGCCTTGACAAATTAACCGCACCGCTGCTGGAGAAACTCGGGGAGGATCCAGACTATTTCGCAGGTGGACGTATCCGTTAGTTGCGCGTTGGGACGGATCCTCAATGCGTGCGTCTTCTTGTAGGAGCGAGCTGTGCTCGCGACTTCTATATCTATCAACTTCGACGTGACAAAACACGAATTATAGAGGAGTGGAGTGATGAAATTCAACAAGGACTTAGGCAGCCCGTTAGCAACGGCACCTGATGATCTTACACAGACTAACGCCGACGGCAAACCTGTCGTTCCGCTAACCCAAGAGCAGAAATATCTCTTTGACAAAAACGGTTGGCTCTTGGTTCCAGGGGTCCTGACGGACTCGGAGGTTGAGGAGATGCGCGATTTCTGTTACCAGTTGAAGCATTCTCCTGAAACAATTCCGCAACACCACCGTTCCACTTATGGCGGTCCCTTGGAACAACTGACAGACCATCCCGTTGTAGTGGCATTTGGGAACGAATTCCTGGCTTCTTCTTATCTTGCTTCGGATGTATGTTACGGCTTCCGTATGGAGATGAGTTTTCTGGCGTTACGTTCTACGACGGACGAGGTGCCTTTTACATTCCACCCACACAACGGCAACGGTCTGTGGCGGATGCCCGGAGATTGCCATCAGTACGCGTGTCTACCCGGTCAGGCGTATAGCGGTTTAACGCGCGTCGTCTGGGAGCTTAATCCTGTGGAGAGAGGCGACGGTGGCACGATGTTCATTACGGGCAGCCACAAGGCGGCGTACACTGCACCAGACGGTGCCCACACACAAGAATGGGAGTACTGGGACACCTATTCTTGTCCGGCTGGGTCGGTCATTATTTTTACGGAAGCAATTACGCATAGCGGACAACCGTGGCAAAACTCGGATACCGACCGCGTGGCGATTTTCAACGCCTATAATTCAGTAGATAAACGGTGGAGTTTATCGAAACCGCCCCAGGCATTGCTTGAGGCGATGCCTCCTAAACGCCAAACGCTCTTCCGCGATGCCTATGTAAAAGGCAACGTAACCGGCACAGACTTTAACATGGCATTATAAATAGTTGTCAGCGGCCACTTATAGGAGCACGGTTTGCGATTCTTTGGATTAAAATGGGGTGTAGCTTGAAACGAAGTGGAAAGCGGATCTACGGAGAGGAACGTGAAGACTACCAATTTGCCTGACCGAACCGCAAGGAAAGTTAAAAATATGACACCAAAACAACGTTACTTGTTTGATGTAACCGGATACCTTCACTTAGAAAATGTCATCACCGGTGATGCGTTAGCAAAGGCTTCCGAGGCTGTTGATAGATATATCACAACTCCACCTGATGAATTACCAACGGGCTTTGAAATCCAAGGACTCCATCAACACGGATTCGCTTTTGATAAATCGCTTGAATGTTTAACATCGCACGCCGCGCTGTGGCCGATTATCAAAGAGTTGACCGACAATCAACCACGATTTGGCAGGGGTTCGCTGAAGCACGATAAGCACGATTTGTGGGAAGCTGGCGAACGTGCGAAAGTGAATCCGGGAGGTCTTCACTGCGCACGTGATGATTACGGGTGGTATAGCACGCGCTATGAAGTTGACAATGGACGTATCTACTGCGACAACTTCGTCTGCTTTCCCTATTTCACGGATGTCTATCCGGGGGACGGTGGGCTCATTGTGATTCCGGGTTCGCATAAAAGCGAGTTCGATCGTCCGAAAGAACTGCTGACGCTGAATGAAGCCGATGGCATTGATCCGCTTGACGATCCGGTTTTCGTCAATATCACCCCGAAGGCAGGGGATATTGTGATTATCTCGGAATTACTAACACACGGCGTGTTGCGATGGAAGCCGAAAGATCGGGATCGCCGCTTTCTCGTTTTACGGTATTTCCCACAGTTCTCAGGGGCACATAGTTTCCCACAGCCTATCTTGGATCGGTTGTCGCCGGAGACCTTGGAATTAGTGGAATCTGCACCGTATGGGCATATCAAGGAGATTGTCAAACAGGATGCGGTTACGTTGACGGTTTAAGGGTAGTCAGGTGCGTTTACAAAGTACTAAATCAACACCAAATGACACATAGCGTTCGGCGGGATTTATAACACTGTGGTAGCCAACAACCCAAGGGCGTTCACATAGCCGATGAAGGTCGCGCCTGCATCACCGGAATCACATAACTCCGAATTGTGAGTCCTTCAAGTATCTCTGTTTCTACACGCGGTTCAGGATTGACGCGGTGATCAAATATGATGTAAAATCCTTCTACTGCCTTTTCTAACTTGAGATACGTCGCGAGCTGCTTCTTGCCCGACTGATAACGCCGCTCGCCTTCCCAAATCTTTGTCTCAACGATATATTTTCGGCCGTTGTGCAGAATGATGAGGTCCATCCTGCCGCGTCCGGTTTGCACTTCAAGGTAAATGTTACCGCCTACGATGCGGATAAATTGCTCCAGATAGGTGTAAAGCAGATACTGCCCAATAAACTCTTGTGGGGTATCAGGGACTTGCAGGATACGGAAACCGGCGCGGGCTATGAAGTCTTTGAAGTTATCAAGTAGAGGTCCCATCAAAAGCAGTCCAGTAGGGGTGAGATAATCTATAAAGTCGGTGTCACTATTTTCTGAGAAATAGTCCCCCTCAAGTCCGTTAATAAGTGGCTGGAACGCCTGTATGATGCAATGCTGATAAATCGGATTGACGATCTCACATAAGCCATCTGCCCCTCTTGCGATAACCCCGTAAGTGGTGAGTTCACTAATAATTTCATTACGCAGCGTGAATTGCACACCCCTCTCATAAGAGACGATTCGCATCAAGAGGTTCTCAAAGCGGGGGTCCCTTCGGATGTTCGTCAGTAGATGTGTTAAGTTGACGTTTTCTTCTTCAAGGAGCAGTGTGTGTGCCTTCACAAAGTGCGCCATTGTAATGGTCTGAGTTTTTGGGATATCCAACGCCTCTGTGAGAATCTGTGCAAGTCGGTTGACCAAAAAGGGTTGGCCCGCTGTCTGTCTATGGAAGGCTTCAATAACTTCAGGTGTGAAGGCTTGTCCGACTTCATCTGTATACTGAGCGAGGAGTTCTTGCACCTGTTGGTGGGTAAAGTTGGGCAAGTGAAACTCGTCCTGGATATTGAATGGGGAAATAGATCTATCGTAGTTAAGTTGTGTAATGCTCTTGACCCCCACGATGCCGACGCTGTGCGGACATCGGCTTTCATCAGAAAGGTAGATGTCACGAAGCGAATGAAGAAAATCATTTAGAGCCACTTGAGGAATTCCATCAAATTCGTCTATGATGAGGACGACCTTCCCGGCCTTATATTGACACTCCAGAAAACCGGCAAACTCTTCAAAGAATTCCATCATTGAAATGTGATTGTTGAATTTCGTGTTATTTAGAAAACGCGTGAGTGCCTCAGCAGGCACGTACCCCCGTTTTCGGCAAACCTGCTCAATTTCCTTACGAACCCTTTTGTAAAGGGCTTCATAGAAATCGGACGTGGACAGATTTTTATATATTTCAAAATTCAGTTGAATCGGGAAATAGGTTGATGATTTAGCGGTAAGCGTATCTAATGCAAATCGAAAAAACGTAGTTTTGCCGGTTTGGCGTGGGGCGAAAAGAACGACGTAACGGCCCTCTTCGATGCGGGCGATAAAGTCGGCTATCTCCTCGGTACGCGAGACAACGTAGTGACGCTCAGGATACACGCGGCCTTGGGTGCCAAAACGTCTCATTTTTTTCTCCATATTTGCGTTAAAATTCTTAACGATTTATTGTATCATACCCAGCTATGAAAGTCCACACTTAATTGCCTGTTGGCCAACAACCACCTTGATATTTTCCCAAGAACATGTTACCCTATAGATAGTCTAAGTTGCCATTTGTAGCATAATCTGTTAGATTGTGTGAGTTATTGTAGCGTGGTTTCTTGTTAGGCTGTGCCTGTGTGTTCACAAACTCACCTTTGTAGCATAATCTGTTAGATTGTGCCTGTGAGTAGGCAAACTGATAGGAAAAACCGGTGGTGAATAAAGAACAAATTGTCTCCCAAGATCCACGCGTAATGCACGGCACCTTAGTTTTTGCTGGCACTCGCGTACCAGTTGAGAGCCTCATTCAACACCTTGTGGCAGGCGACTCGCTTGATATATTCCTTGACGATTTTCCGACAGTCTCACGTGAGCAGGCAGCGGCTTTTTTGTGAAGCCGAATCTGATTGCTACCAACTACCACGTGATTGAAGGCGCAGCACGCGGCACCGCGAAGTTAGTCGAAAAGCATACCACATACAATATTGAAGGCACCACGGCAACTGACAAGATGAACGATCTTGCCATTCTAAAGGTAACAGCGTATGGTATCAAACCGCTTTCGCTCGGAGATAGCGATACCGTTCGGATTGGTGAGACGGTTTATGTTGCAGGTAATCCTAAAGGTTTGGAAGGTACATTTTCGGATGGTATTATTAGCAGCCGCCGAGATAAGGACACGAAGGAACGCTTGCAGATGACTGCGCCGATTTCTCCCGGAAGCAGTGGTGGACCTGTGCTAAACCGTAAAGGTGAAGTTATTGGCGTATCGCTATCATGGTACCGTAATTCGGGCGATCCGTTGGATGTCCAACCCCTTAATATCCTTATTCCCTCAAACTGTGTTAAGACGCTGCTTACCCATTCTAGTAGTCTGTCACATCTAAACTGACAGGTCGTTCGTAGTAGGGCAATTCATTGCCCGTTTCTGACGTGCGATAAATCGCACTACTACGAACTGGGGTTTCCCATCATTTGAAAGTTGACAGAACACTAGCACTGCAAAACCTTTAGGACAGGACAACGTCTATATATCTCCCGATACCTACTTTAGGTGGGGATATATGAAGTTAGAGCTGGAGGACTATAATGGTGCTATTGCTGATCTTACTGAAACTATTCGACTTGCCCCAAAGAATACCTATGCTTACTACAACCGAGGAATAGCAAAGTCCCACCTCGGACAGTATACTAATGCTATTGCTGATTGGAGCGAGGCAATCCGACTTGACCCTAACTTTGTCTCTGCCTATGTCAACCGAGGATTTCTGAAGGGTGAACTTGGACAATACATTGCTGCTATTGCGGATTATGACACTGCCATTCTCCTAAAACCCAACTTTGCCGTTGTCTACTATTATCGAGGGCAGATGAAGGGCAAAATTGGAAAGAACGCCGCTGCTATTGTGGATTATGATGCTGCAATCCAACTAAAACTTGACGATGTTGAGATATATTTTTATCGGGGAGTCGCAAAGTCCAATCTTGGGCAATACACCGCTGCTATCGTAGATTTTGATACAGCAATCCGACTTAAACCTGGGTACGCCTTGGCATACTCTAATCGAGGAAGTGCAAACACCAAACTCGGAGATTACAGTGCTGCTATAGCGGATTATGGCACAGCTATTCACCTAAAACCCGATCTAGCTGAGGCATACAACGGTCGCGGAGGTCTGAGACATAAACTCGGACAATACGCCGCTGCTATTACCGACTATGACAATGTAATCCGACTCAAACCCAACGATGCCTTATTGTTCTACAATCGAGGAAGCGTGAAGTGTCAACTAGGGCAATATACCTCTGCTGTTTTAGATTTTGACAATGCAATCCGACTTAAACCCGATTTCTCCATAGCCTTCCATAATCGAGGAGTTGCGAAGGGTATACTGGGTCACACGCGTGAAGCAAAGCAAGATCTCCAAGCAGCGTTGAAACTCGCGGAAAAGTCAGGCGATGTACGCCTTAAAACTCAGATTATAGAGGCACTTCGACTTATGGAATAGGAATCAAAAATAATAGAATGTCCGCTGTTGCAGTTAGTTTCCCGGCTCTGGCAAGCAGCTTCCTTGTGCCCACTATTAGCAAATGT
>VXZL01000007.1:0-3913 GCA_009845505.1 Candidatus Poribacteria bacterium
GGAAACAAGAAACGAAAATGTTTGCAGGAAGTGGTGCTAATCACAAAGTTTGGCTCAATGGGGAGTTGGTAAATGAACATGATGGTTGGGCTGACGATTACCAACAAGTTTTCTCCGTTACATTGCAACAGGGAAAAAATGTTTTATTAGTTTCTGTTCACAATTGGAATCATCGTCTGCGAGGCTATTTTGGCTTCGCTCCTGATGCTGAGTATATTGTTATCCCGCCAGGGAGCCGCTTCACTTTATCCACAGCATCGACACTACTGAAAAAGGGCGACACCTTCATCCTCCGACTCAACGCAGCAAACGTCACCGATTTAGCAGGCTGGCAAACGGATGTCGTCTTTGACCCGGCACTCCTAAAAGCAAATAACGTGACCGAGGGAACCTTCCTGAAACAAGGCAATGGACGCACCTTCTTTCGGAAAGGCACAATTAAGAATAGGCAAGGGAGGATCACGGGCATACAAGCAGCACGAATCTCTAGCGGGGGAGTCACTGGTGAAGGTGTACTCTTATCGATAAGATTCACTGCACTCGCGAACGGACAGGAGCGCGTGGTACTCCGCAACTTCCGAGCGGGTAACAGTGCCGGTGAGACGATCTCAGCTACAGCACCAGATGTAATGGTTACTGTCGGCAATACCCCCGCCGCACCTGTCTTGCTACCGGATGAGACCGCATTACTCGCAAATTATCCGAATCCCTTCAACCCAGAAACGTGGATTCCCTACCAACTCGCGGCACCTGCTACAGTCACGGTCCGTATCTATGCCACGAATGGTGCATTGGTGCGGACATTGGACTTAGGGTATCAGTCTGCAGGAATCTATCAATATAGGGGCCGCGCAGCCTATTGGGATGGTAGGAACGAAGTCGGTGAACCCGTTGCAAGTGGAATCTATTTCTATACATTGTCCACGGAGTCCACACGCGACTCCGTTACCGCTGGCGACTTCACTGCTACAAGAAAAATGTTAATAAGGAAGTAAATTTTCAAAGCGATTTAATAAGAGAGGGCGAAGGCTGGAAGGCTGGAAGGTTGGGTGCCCCAATCTGCTACCCTTCCCTTACTTCCATCCCTCATCTTCGTTCCCCTTTAGGAGGATAGATAACAACTTATGAATGAAAACGAAAGTAAACCGAAGGTCAGTCTCGGACTGCTTTACGGCATCGTCATCGCAATTGTTGCCGGGGCACTCATCGGTGGTTTCGCACCAGACTTGGCAATCCACACAACAATTCTCGGTGAAATATTCTTGAACCTACTGATGATGATCGTCGTTCCGCTGGTCGTCTTGTCCATGATTGTCGGGATAACCAATTTAGGGGATATCCGCAACATCGGCTCTATCGGTGGGCGCACTGTCCTCTACTACATGGCAACAACCGCGATTTCCGTTCTCATCGGCATAGTTCTCGTCAACATCATCACACCAGGGAAAGGGTTATCACAAGGTGAAGAACGACCCGAGCTGACTTACACACTTTCTGGTCCTGAAATGCTCACGCTTGAGATGAGCGGAGAATTTAATCGCACCTATAACAATAAATATGTCATCACCCTCGTTGACCAGAACATACAAGGCGAAGTCAAATCGATTTCTGGGACAACAGCCATAGTAGAAGCGTGGCACCCCTTAGCCACGGATGCCCGTTACGTTACAACAGAAGGTGGTGAACGCCTGTTATTCGTTGATGGACGGCTTGTAACAATAGAACCCCGAAATACCGGGACAGGCATTAACATCAGTTTGCCGATCGCTACCAGAGTCTCCGGCAAAATGGAACGGACTATGGGCAGCACTATCAAAGAGGTATTCCTCGGCAACGAAGAGACCGGCAAGGAAGGGATGATACCTTCAAACGTCTTCAAGGCAATGGTACATACCGATATCCTGCCCCTCATCTTTTTCTCGCTCCTCATCGGTGCCGCTTTGTCTACACTGGGTGAGCTTGGCAAACCTATCATCACTGTCATTTCAGGACTCAATGAAGCCGTCATGAAACTCGTCCACTGGATAATGTTCGTCGCGCCCTTCGGTATCTTTGGTTTAATCGCCGGTAGGATTGGTGAAGCAAAGGGATTCGCAGGCTTCTGGCCCGAACTCGTCGCTGTGAGTAAGTACAGTGCCACAGTCGTACTTGGACTCGGGGTACACGGTATTATCGTTTTGCCGATGCTCTTGTTGCTGCTCGGACGTAGAAATCCGCTCAACTACTTCAGAGGCATGGCAACAGCCTTACTAAATGCTTTCTCAACAGCGAGTTCCAGCGCGTCCCTACCCTTAACAATGGAAGGCGTTGAGAATCAGAACGGTGTCTCCAGACGCACCTCCAGTTTCGTCCTACCTTTGGGCGCAACCATTAACATGGACGGCACCGCCCTCTATGAGGCAGTCGCTGTCATGTTTATCGCTCAGGTCTATGCGATTTCTATGGACCCAGCACAACAAATCGTTGTCGTGCTGACGGCGACCCTCGCGGCTATCGGGGCAGCGGGGATCCCAGAAGCGGGGCTCGTCACCATGGTTATTGTGCTCAGAGCCGTTGACCTCCCCGTTGAAGGGATAACGCTTATTCTTTCCATTGACTGGCTCCTGGATCGTTTCCGAACCACAATTAACGTTTGGGGCGACAGCATCGGCGCAGGTGTAATTGAAAGGTATGAATCCGCTGATTCCACCGAAGCACCGGCAACAACGTAGCTATTGGTAATCAGTTATCGGTTTTCAGTGAAAGAGGAACTCTGTAACAATTCATAGCCTCTGGGGACTCCAAACTTGAGTAGATTGTTACAAAAACACCTCTTAACTGACAACTGATAACTGACAACTAATCAAATATGAATACGCAAAACGCACCGAACCCACAACTATCACCAATCTTTTCAGCATCTATTCTCGCAATTATCAGTGTTGTGTTTGCCGCAGGGTGGATAGCGTTCGCTTATTACAAAAGCAACGCAGACGATAGCAATCGGATACTGTTGTTACATCCGATAGTCCCTATCCTCCTGATTGTGCTGCTCACACGCATTTACCGCTGGATCGACATAAAGAGCATCATCATTTTGGAAATCCTAATGATAGGTGTATGGCTGTTTGTGCGCCTCTTGGGTGCATTGACCCCTTTCATTTTAGGATTCGGTTTTGCCTATATTTTCAGGTTTCTCTGGAACGCACTCCCCTTTAAAAAGGAGTATCAACGTGCTATTGCTACGGTGTTGATTCTCGTCATCTGTGGAGGCGCGCTTTTCTACACCGGCAGACAGGTGAGTAGACAAGCCAGACAAATGGGCACTGGGTTAATCAAATTTTATCACGAAACCGTTTTGCCTTATGTCAATGGAGAGACCTTTAGAGCTCTCACAATCGGTATTAATCCGATTGTTGCCGACGAAGAAAAACGGCAAGTAGAAACCTTCTATGTTGCTACAAACCACGGGGTTTACAGCGTTCCAGTGGATGCTAAAGATGCCGCTGCCCGTGTCGGCATTACAAACGGCGAGCTTCTCGGCAAACAGATACATGCTCTGACAACCAGCAGAAATATTATCTATGCTGGCACTACAAAAGGTTTATACAGATATTATAAAGTCCTACCCCGCGGCGGGATTGAAGTGATTCGGACGGATGGAAGCGTTCGGAGAATTCAATCGCAAACATGGCACAAGGTGGAAGGCACGCCTTTTGATACCGCAACCATCCAAGCTGTCAATACACCGCATTGGAATAGTGCCCACATCTACGTTGGAACACAAAACCGACTTTACATAAGCAATGATTCCGGACGGACTTGGCGTGAAGTTGAGCCTATTATTTATGACGAAAGATCTATCGTCAGTATCACCTCTATTGAGGATAACGATGGTAGCAGAATAACTTATGTCGCCAGCACACCGCAGCCT
>VXZL01000007.1:3923-7837 GCA_009845505.1 Candidatus Poribacteria bacterium
TGCCCATACCAACGACGATACATTGGCACCTGGAAGGGACATCTCTTGGTTGGGAGCCACTGCCACCGATACCCCAAATCGTTTACACACTTGCAGTCGTAGAACCAACGGAAAGAGATCTCAGTGCTAACGCTCGCGCTGAACTATACGCTGGCACACCCGAGGGTCTCTATGCCTGGAATCGACTTGATGGTTGGCAAAAAGTAGGAGGCACAACAGGAAATGTACTCTTAGCATCTGCTCCTTCAGGACTATACGCCGGAGATTCGACCGTTATCCGACATCGTATCGAATCGACCGCTCGATGGAAACCGTTTGCTGTAAATAAGAAAGGTATTACCGATACCTATAGAGACGAGCCAATTGTACAGCAGATTCGAGCGTATCTTACCGAACGGATACCGACAATTGCCCAAACGGGCGGGGTAGCGGTTCGGTGGGTTTCAGGATTCGTCAGATCAATTGCTTTTAGTTTCGGTGGATTTCTGGCAACACTGTTGCTCGCATTCGTTGTCTTTATTTATGCGAATCAATCGTTTGATAACTATTTTCATGATTTGGTCTCGCTGCTACCTGAGCAGCGGCGTGATACCGTCAAGAGTTATCTACGTGAGATTGATAAAAATCTCCAACAGTTCTTGAAAGGACAGGTCACAGTTATCGCTATTATTTCAGCAATTTCCTGTATTGCATATAGTGTTGTTGGTGTCCCCTTCGCGCTTGTTGTCGGTCTACTTGCCGGCATCTGTAATGCGATACCGACCTTTGGTCCCTTTATTGGCGGCGGTTTCGCACTTTTGGCAATGTTGATGGGATTGGCAGCTGGTGATTTTAGTCTCGTTGAATTTCTTGTGCGTTCCGCAGTTGTTGTGGGAGTTGTTCTCGGTGTCCAAACTATTGACAACTCACTGGTCTCGCCTAAAGTCATGAGTGATGCTGTCGATGTTGATCCTTTACTTATTATGTTCGCCGTGATTGTTGGGGCAACGGTCCTCGGTTTTTGGGGAGTGTTACTTGCAATTCCTATTATTGTTGTGATAAAATCCATTATCGCCGTTTCGCGAACATTCGCAACAGATCAATCCATTGAAAGCCGGTCTGCAGAAGCCGATGCGTTGGAGGAAAACTAATGGAAACCGGACATCCGATTGTCGCAATTGTTGGCAGGCCCAATGTCGGAAAATCTTCGCTCTTCAATAGAATTACCGCATCTGTCCCTGTACGCCCGAAACAGATACGCACCGATTTTGAAGGCAATGGGGACGAGACACTGCAGCCGGTCAGACCGCGAAATACCAAAAAATCGCGTAAATTTGCTGTCGTTCATGATACACCCGGCGTAACGCGCGATAGGAACTACGCCGATGTTGAATGGAACGATCGGACCTTTACGATTGTTGATACTGGCGGTTTAGATGTCGATCCAAATGACCGTCTTATTGACAACGTCCAATTACAAGTAGATACTGCTTTGGATGAAGCAAGTCTCGTCCTATTCGTTGTTGATGCCCGAGCTGGTGTTATGCCACATGATATGACTGTTGCTAATAAACTCAGAACCTCTGGTAAACCCATCTTCCTCGTTGTCAACAAGGTGGACAGCGATCGGTTTCGCAATGAAGCGGCGGAGTTTTACGCACTCGGATTCTCTGAACCGACGTGGACATCGTGTGTCCAGAACGACGGAATTCGGGAACTCCTTGATCGGGTGGTAGAGGAGCTGCCCGATACTGCCGCAACGTCGGACAGCGCATCTGCCGCTATGAAAATCGCAATCGTTGGTAGACCGAATGTCGGAAAATCTTCGCTTATCAATAACTTGTTAGGGGAAGAGCGAATGATTGTAGACGACCGACCCGGCACGACGCGAGATGCCGTAAATATTCGGATCGTTCACGACAACATTCCGTTTGAAGTGGTTGATACGGCGGGAATGCGGCGGAAATCGGCTATTAACGACGAACTTGAATCCGTGACTGTTCAGCGTGCTATACACAGCATCCGCCAAAGCGATATTGCTGTCCTCGTACTTGACGTAACTCAGGAGATCGCACAACAAGATAAGACAATTGCCAATTTCATTGAACGGCAGGGGAAAGCTTCAGTTTTAGTGTTGAACAAATGGGACTTGGTTGAAAAGGATAACACAACGCATCCCGCATTTATGGATAGAATAGATGCCCAGCTCCCACAACTTCATTATGTCCCACGGGTTTTCGTTTCTGCGCTTACAGGGCAACGTGTTA
This sequence comes from Candidatus Poribacteria bacterium, assembly GCA_009845505.1. Lineage (GTDB taxonomy): Bacteria > Poribacteria > WGA-4E > WGA-4E > WGA-3G > WGA-3G. The sequence continues at coordinate 6,170 of VXZL01000007.1, forward strand.
CCCATATATTGGAGATAGCACTTGAGGTCTATCGCGAGTACTGCACCCGGATCCCGACCCCCGACCTTAATCAGCTCCTCCTTGAATTACGGACTGCGCATCCCCCACCACGGGTCAAGGGGGTCCGACCTGCACTCAAATATATCACACAAGTGGAGATCACGCCCCCAACCTTTCTCATATTTGGGCGGAACCTACATCGGATACGTCCACCGTACGAGGCGTACCTTGCCAACAATATTCGGGCGGAATTCGGATTCAACGGTACACCCATACGCATCTTTTATCGCCAATCGTAAGGAGGGAAATCTTGGCACAATTTAAAGTTTTCATCACACGACCTATACCAGAAGAAATCCGAGCGAAAATAGCCGCAGAATGTGAAGTCGATATGTGGCATACGAGCGCAATTTTACCGCCTATTGCTAAAAAGATTCCGCCCCTTGATGGACTAATGACCTATGGGCACGAACCCGTTTCACCAGAGATGATCGCTACTTCCCCGAACCTCAAAGTCGTCTCTGTCGTTGGAGTGGGTTATGATCATGTCCATGTTGAGGCTTGTAGAGAGAGAGGGATTGCGGTCGGGCATACACCCGGTGTTCTTAGCGATACTACTGCTGATATGACGATGGCACTCCTGCTCGCCGCATCGCGAAATATCGTTCCAGCGGATAAACACGTTCAGACCAAACAGTGGCTATACTACGATCCGAATATCCTCTGGGGATACGATGTACATCATGCAACAATCGGTATTGTCGGGATGGGACGCATCGGTTATGCCGTCGCAAAGCGCGCGCTGGCTTTTGACATGCGGGTCCTCTATTACAAACGCGAACGCAGACACGATTGGGAGGAAGAACTCGATATAGAATATGTTGACATGGAACAACTCCTTCGAAACTCCGATTTCATAACACTCCACGTTCCTTTGACGGAAGAGACGACTCACATGATTGGCAAAGCCGAACTTGCGTTGATGAAAAGCACCGCAATCCTTGTGAACATTGCCAGAGGACCTGTTGTCGATCACTATGCGTTATATGATGCCCTCACAGAAGGTCAGATTGCAGGTGCTGCGCTTGACGTAACGGAACCGGAACCCCTTAACACTGACCATCCGCTTCTCGGTTTAGGTAACGTTATTATAGCACCCCATCTCGGCAGTGCTACTATTCAAACACGGATGAAAATGATGACGATGGCAATGGAGAATCTGCTCGCTGGGTTGAGGAAGGAACGCTTGCCTTATGCAGCACTGCAGCCAAAATTTGCCCAATAGCCGAAATCTCCAAATCACGGTTTCTAAAGAAAGCATTTATCCACACAATTATCCGGTAAAGGAGAGAAAATGCTACTTGAAAAGTTATTTCAGTTGAAAGAGGTCGGCACCTCAGTGAGACGTGAACTGATCGCAGGGCTCACGAATTTTATGACGATCTCGTATATAATCTTCTTTCAACCCACACTGCTTTCATTGGCTGGCATGGACTATGGGGCCGTTATGGTGGCAACCTGTGTATCCAGTGCAATCGCATCGTTCGCTATGGGATTGCTGACGAATTACCCGGTCGTCTTAGCACCCGGCATGGGGCTTAACGCCTATTTCGTCTTCGACGTTTGTCAAGGTTTAAACTTACCCTGGCAGGAGGCACTCGGCATCGT
>VXZL01000007.1:7847-13361 GCA_009845505.1 Candidatus Poribacteria bacterium
TCATATCGGGAGTGTTGTTTTTCATCCTTTCGTTCGTCGGAATTCGTGAAGCTATTATGAATGCCATTCCCCCCTCGCTCCAGAATGCAATCGCCATCGGGATTGGACTCTTCATCGCCTTCATCGGTTTGCAGTGGAGCGGTATTATTACAAAGCATCCCGCTACATTTATAACCCGCGGTGATCTTTTATCCGCCCCTGTGTTGCTGTCGCTTTTCGGGGTCGCCGTAACATTAACCCTCATGGCGCGTCGAATACGAGGGGCGATTCTCATCGGTATCCTTGTCACTGCTGCCATCGGCCTGATCTTCGGTCTTACTAAGTATGACGGGGTCGCCGCAGCTCCACCCGCTATCGCCCCTACTTTCTTTAAACTGCAACTCCCGAATATCTTTGATAAGTTAGACCTGATTTCTGTGATCTTCGTCTTCTTCGCGATTGATATGTTCGATACTATCGGTACCCTAACGGCTATCGGCTACAGAGCGGAATTGATTGAGAAAGGACGACTTGTGAAAGCCAGACGTGCCCTTTTGGCGGATGCTGGCAGTACTGTGGGCGGTGCTTTACTCGGCACTTCAACTGTTACCTGCTACATTGAGAGCACAACAGGGATTGCTGTAGGTGGACGAACGGGACTCACCCCCGTCTTTACAGGAATTTTTATGCTCCTGTCTCTCGTTCTTTTTCCGCTTGTTAAAATTGTGGGCGGTGAATACGTGTATCAGGGAATCCAACTTCATCCAATTATCGCCCCAGCACTTATTGTCGTCGGCGGATTGATGCTCAGAGATGTCAACCAGATTGATTGGGAAGACATCACGGAATCGATCCCCGCTTTCCTAACGATAATAATGATGCCACTTTCTTTCAGCATTACGGACGGCATCGGCTTCGGACTCGTCTCCTTAGCGTTTCTCAAATTGGTGACAGGACGTGGAAAAGAGGTAAATCCGGTCATCTACTACTTCGCGCTCTTCTTCATCGCGTGTTACATCGGAGATCTGTAGAAGCGGATTGTAGTCCGTATCCTTCATCGGCAGGGCTTCCAGCCCTGCCGATGACCAGTCAGTTCCGGGTTCTAACCGCACCAAATCAAACTTATCGTCTTCTGCTCCAGCATCCGAAAAATCTTGAACTCTCTCAATACATTGTGTATAATTTGCACAAACCTTATATTCTTGCTACATGGAGACTTCAAATGAAACAGCCCAAACTCGTCGTTGGATACCTTATGGACGACGAACTATCTGTCAAATCTGTTACGATTTCAAAGTCCCTCGATTGGCTCACACGGGTGGAGATCGAAGACCTTGTGGAGTTTTTTGGGGGATTACTCGAATTGATCACACAAATTTCAGAGGGAAAAGAAGATAGTGAGTCCCTTCAGGTTTTCCTCGCCCTTTGGCGAGAAGTTGCTTTAGAAGTGAGTGATATGGAGGACGAAGATCGCGAAACATTCTGGAAAACACTGACCGATTCTATCGAAAGAGCGATGAACACTGCCGGACAGAGTATCCTTGTAGGTTTTGATGAAGACGACGAAGACGAATTGGATTCCCCTTGGATAGATATTATTGATCGGCAACCTGAACGAAGAGGAATAATGCATCATTCACCTTACGGGGAACCGGTTGTGGCTGATGTGACGGAAGAAGAACGCGACCACTACTTAGCCCAACCGATCTCTGAACTTGGCCTGTCTACCCGAGCTCACAACTGTCTTATACGGGAAAATATCAACACTATACGAGAACTCGTCGTAAAAATGGATTGGGAATTGTTACAATACAACCACTTCGGACAGGGCTCGCTACGCGATGTTAAAGAGGGGCTCGCCAACATGGGACTTTCTCTCGGAATGGACCTGAACGATGAAGACTACGAAGCTGATGAGTAAGGAAAGGATAAACATAGATGCTCAATAGAACCTTGTTCCCGCCTATCCTGCAAATCCGCTAATCCCGTAAATCCTGATTCAGACAGTATAAACCTAAGCCCTTCCTATAAAATTTCAGAGTAAGTTTCCGAGAACCCTACTCTAAAAACCACCTAAAACCCAGTCACAGTGTGGGGTTACGACTCTTTCTCAAATCTCTCACTTTTTCAGATTTACTCTGAAAGACTCTGAAAAGCGAGTTATCTACCCCCGCCAACCCACATCAATACTCGTATACCCGTGCGTGTATTGGTGCAAATGTGATGGTAAATCCGCTAAAAATTGCTTGCCTTCAGCTGGAATCTCCCATGGAATATCAATGTGATGCTCCCGCCGTCGAAAACCGATCGCACACGACAACCGAATCTCATCAATCTGATTCGGAAATGCGCCATGATACGTCCGATGCGCAAATACAATCATATCCCCAGGGTGCGTAAACAGCGGTACCAATCCAGGAATATCGAACCCAGTGTATGCCTTTTCTTCTTCACCCTCCTTGTAGAAGGAGCGTCTATCCGCCGTCATCTTGAAACCTTCAGGTCCGTCCCAGTTTTCCACATGGGAGTCTTCAATCACGCATAGACCGCCGTGCTCCGGACGCGAACCCGTCAGGTAGAACCATTTGCCCGAGGGCCAGAGTCCACGGTTCAGCACATCCCCTGAGTTCTTGGGTGTATCCGTTGAAAACCCACACCAATCAGTGTGCCATGAAACCGGTTGGGATCCGGGCATCCGAATGATAGCAGCAGACCGGTGAACGGTCATTTCGTCTGTGCCGATGAGATGGCGATGGATTTTCATAAACGGTTTGTATCCGAGTAGCTGCCAAGCCCCCGGTCCAGACTCAATCCAAGCGTGTCGGGTCCGACTCTCTCCCGGATTCAATTCTCTTTTTGGATCTGTACCGTCAAAGACGGCTTGTTTTAAACCATCAACTAACTCAGGTGATAAAACATCTTTGATAATCGCAAAGCCATGTGCCTCCAGACATTCAGACATGAGAGGGAGCTGGTCGATCCCAAATTCGTAGGTATAACCAAGTTCAGGTTTCTGAACCTCCAAATATTCTTTCATAGGTCAATCCTCAAATATTTTGTTGGAAATATCCGTCGCGTCGTAGACGAGGTTCCGCAACCTCGCTGGTTCACTGATACTTTGATTTTAGCAACTATACACTGTTGGGTCAATGACATTTTTTAGGAAATCCAGTCGTCAATATAAAAAGGCAACCATAATTCTACAAATCCTAAAATCTTATAACTCCTGATTCTGACAGCCCGAATACCTTATATCCTTGCACTAATTGCCAACTTTTGTTAAAATATTGCAACTGAGATTTGGACGACATCACAAGGCAGAGATAGCGTTTATATCTCGTCAACGGTGCTATTAAATTTTAGGCAAAGGTTGTTTGATATGCGGAGGAAAATAATGGCAAAAACCGTCTTTTTAGGAGAACATGAACTCACCTTCCCCGGTCCACACCTCGGTGTGCTTCGGGACTGCAATGACGTCCTTGACTCAGCAGAAGGTTTACACCAACGGATAGCAGAGGACGGATATCTACTCGTTCGCGGTTTAATAGATAAAGAAAAGATTATCGCGGGGCGGCGTGCTATCCTTGAATACGCCGATGGCAACGGTAAAGATGACGTTTTCAAGTCCGGCACCGACATTATGGAGGCGTTTGCCGGTGATGGGAGTCCCGGACGGACGATGGGCACACCCGCTGTTACACATCATCCGGATGTCCAGGCAGTCTTGGAAGGCGATGAACTTTTCAAATTCTTCCGAACCTTTTTCGATGGTGATACCCGAACCTTTGACTACAAATGGCTCCGCTTTATTCGCCCTACCGTCTGGTCGGGACCGCATTTCGATTTCGTCTATATGGGGCGCGGGTCAGCGCAGCTCCATACCTGTTGGGTGCCTTTCGGGGATGTCCCCGCAACTATGGGAACGTTAACGGTGTTGGTCGGTTCGCACAATCTCCCGAGTTTCGCACCCATTCGGGATACCTATGGAAGAACAGATGTAGATCGGGACGGGACACCGGGGCATTTCGGACGTGACCCGATGGAGATTAGCGATAAATATGGCGGTGAGTGGCAGACTGCCGATTTCGAGATGGGGGATGTCATTGTCTTCACGATGCACACCATGCACACCTCTACGAAAAACCTTTCTGACCGATGGCGCATTAGTTGTGACATCCGTTTCCAACCCGCAGAAGATCCAATTGATGAGCGATGGGTCGGCAAAAACCCAATTTCGCACACAGGCAGTCAGAAGATTTCGTTTGAAGAAGCAAAAAAGCAGTGGGGATTGGAATAGAAACAGTTACGGGTGCGGTTGGGAAACCGCACCTACAGGAAGAATACAAGTATAGAATAACTTTAACCAAACAATGCCCGTCGAATTTGACGTACCGCCTGACGAATCCGATCTTCATTCTCCACGAGTGCGATCCGAATATAACCTTCTCCGTTATGTCCGAATCCCGAACCCGGAGAAACACAGACTTCCGCCTCATTAAGAAGTTTCGTCGCGAAGTCCATAGAGGAGAGATGCCGCCACGCTTCTGGTAGAGGTGCCCAGACGAACATAGAAGCCTGCGGTTTTGGAACCTTCCAGCCAATCCGGTTTAACCCTTCGACAAGCACATCCCGACGTTTTTGATAGACCGCAGCATTTTCCATTACCGTATCTGCCGGTGTACGGAGTGCCATGATCCCAGCAACCTGAATCGGCGCGAAAATCCCGTAATCGTAATATCCTTTAATCCGAGCCAGTGCTTCAATGATCTCGCGATTGCCAACTGCAAACCCACATCGCCATCCCGCCATATTGTAGGATTTAGACAGCGAGAAAAATTCGATACCGACATCCTTCGCCCCTTTTGCTTGTAAGAAACTTGGGGCTTTGTAACCGTCAAAAACGATGTCCGCATAAGCCAAATCGTGAATTACCACGATCTCTTGACGCTTCGCGAACGCAACAATCTCCTCAAAGAATCCAAGGTCAACCACGGCACCCGTCGGGTTATGCGGGAAGCTTAAGATGAGTACCTTCGGTCTTGGCCAAATATCGCGTGTGATTTCCGTAAGCGACGGAATAAAAGCGTTCTCTTCAGTGAGCGGAATACTCACAACGCTACCACCTGCAAGCACAACGCTGTACATGTGGATTGGAAACGTTGGGTTCGGCACCATCGCCAAATCGCCTTCGTCAATTAAGGCTAATGCGAGGTGCCCCAGACCTTCTTTAGTTCCGATCACAGAGATGGCTTCTTCATGCGGGTTAATGTGAACACCGAACCGGCGTTCATAATGCCAACTGACCTCCCGACGGAGATTGAAAATGCCCCGCGAAGCGGAGTAACGGTGGTTCCGAAGTTCTTGTGCCGCTTCAGTCAATTTATCAATAATAGGTTGCGGAGTCGCCTGATTTGGGTTTCCCATCCCTAAGTCGATAATATCTATCCCCAACTGTCGGCGTTCATGCGTGAGTTGTTTGAGTTTGCCAAGCATGTAGGGTGGGAGTCGATTTAAGCGTTTTGAATAGATATTCAT
>VXZL01000214.1 GCA_009845505.1 Candidatus Poribacteria bacterium
CTTATAACCATATACACTATGAACACACAAAATGTAAATCGAGCTTATGAAAATCTGATTGTGCAGCTGCGTGCGATTCGGCGGCAATGGCGATGGCTCATTTTCTCAGAAGGGTTGCTGAAATGTCTCGGTATTCTTGCCCTTATTGGGACAGGGGTCCTCGTCGTTTTTGCGTTTAGTTTACCGATGTGGCAACTCCCATTTTCGCACTGGATACGTATGGGTATTCTGTTGGTGTCCATAGGTGTTGCTGTCTACGCCGTAGTCCGCGCACTTGTTCTACCGCTCCGCCGCAGACTGACAGATGCAGCCGTCGCAGCCCGCCTTGAATCGACACAAGCAGAAAGTGGGTTTGCATCCGAAAATCGGATTCTGAGTGCCGTCCAACTCTGGCGGACGTTAACGGATAACCGACTCGGATATGCTCCGGAATTCATCGAGCACCTGATTCTTCAAACCAGCAGAGATATGGAACAGGTACAGCCCAAACAGGTGTTTCAGTCCGAGTTTCGGAAAATCAGGCGGAATGCGGGTGTCGCTGTTGGGGGTATTGGGCTTCTCCTGATCACATCCTTTTTCTTACCGACTGCTTTCATGGACTTTGCACACTCGTTTCGGGCACTGCCTACGACGCTCCAGACGGACGCCGAAGGTCTAAAAAATCTCATTCAGATTACAGAAATTCAGCCGGGTAACGCCCAAGTCGAGCGAGGTAGTGACGTTGACATCACTGCGCAAGTAAACGGACACTTCGGCGCGCCTGTTGAACTCTATTACCGCGTCGGAGAAGCCGATGAAGCCGCATCAACAAAATGGGAAGCCGTGCTGATGCAGAGAACCTCCGACTCTGTAGATGATCGTAACGAGCAGGTTCCCGCCCTTTCCTTGTCATACCGTGTGACGCTTGAAAAGGTGAGTCGTCCGCTTCAATACTACGTTTCTGTCGAATCGGTAGGGTCTGAGCAGTATCAACTCACGATCAGCGATGAACCAGTTGTCACACAATTTCAGTATCGCCTCAACTACCCTACTTACACCCAACTGCAATCTCAGACGTTACCGGCAAACACTGGTGATATTCAGACGCTTTTCGGAACAGAGGTCGTATTCGCAGGCGAGAGCAACAAACCGCTTGAGAAAGCCTCTCTTGTGTTTGAGGTATCTGACGAAGTGCCATTAGAGACTAAAGAGCAGTCCACAATTTACGGTTCATGGGTCGTGATTAGCCGTCAGTCGTCAGCGGTTCGCGGTTCGCGGTTCGCGGTTGGCGAGAAATACCACATCCGTATTACTGACGGTGAAGGTTTCATGAATCGGGACCCAATTAACTATACACTCACTGTTTTTGAAGATGCCGTCCCGGATGTCTCTATCGTTGCCCCGGCGCGGGATACTGTCTTAGATAACAGTATGTTGGTGGAACTGAAAGTAGAGGCAACGGATGATTACGGGATACAGGAACTCCAACTTGTCTATCGTGTTGAGGTCGAGGGTGCTGAAGAAGTGAATGTGCCGTTAAAACGTTGGGGGATTGAAGGGGCTGATGTTCGTAGAGCTGTCTTTCTGAATTATACTTGGGATGTCGATCGGATTGGTATCTTTCCGGGTGAAGTGCTTGCCTATTACGTTCAAGCCTTGGACAACGATGATGTTTCTGGACCGAATATTGGCAAGTCGCCTACCTATACGCTTCGTTTTCCATCGCTCTCAGAAATGTACGATTCGGTTGCTGCCGAGCAGGAAGCGGAGCAGCGTGGACTCGATGAACTCTTTGACGAACAGGCAGATGCTACAGGGTTGGTCGATAACCTCCTTGATACTATGAAGCGGATGGGCAGAAGCAATCAGGAACTTACGCGCAACGATGAAAATCTCATGCAACAGGTGCTTGAAAACCAGAAACAGATTGAGGAGACAGCGAAGCAATTAATCGAAGATATGAAGCAGACGGCGGAGGAGATGGAGCAGAATCAACTCTTTGACACTGAGACGATTCAGAAATATCAGGAGCTCCAAAACCTCATGGAAAAAGCACTCTCTGAAGAGCACAAAGAGATTTTGCAGAAATTATCTGAGGCGTTAGAGAACCAGCAGCTGACTGAACGACAAGGTGCAATGCAGGAAGCGAATCTCAGTCAGGAACAGTTTTTACAACAATTGGAACGCGCGAAATCCCTCTACGAACAGATGCTTCTTGAGCAGGAATTAGAAGCCGCTGCGAAACAGGCAGCTGCACTCGCTGAACAACAGAAAGAATTGATGGATACATTGGAGGCGACAGCTGAGTCCGCACCTTTGAATGATCTCGCACAAAAAGAGGATCGCGTGGGTGAGGAGTTCGGACGGCTCAGTGAGAAATTAGAGAAACTCGGCACTGATATGAAGGAACTCGCGAAAGATAACGAAAACGCCCCACCGCAAATAGAACGGCTCGGAGATGAAATCCTCCGCCTCAATCAGTTTGTGCATGAATATCAGCTGCCTGAAATGCTCGATACTACCAGTGCAAACCTCCGAAGTGGACAGGACAGCGAGGCACTCGAATCGGGACGCGGCGCGCAACAGACCTTGATGGAACTCGCACAAGGCTTGGATAACGCTTTGGCATTCATGGAAGGAGCAAACGCAAACGAGTCTCTAACTGTGATGCGTGAAGCCGTTGAAAGTGGACTCTATCTCTCTCATCTCCATGAAAAGGTTATTAACCAAACGAACGACCTTCTCATCGCTGGACAAGCGAATGCCTATATCCAGAGTGAAATCTTGAAATTGCAAGAACTCGCAGCGGATGAGATTACCACAGCAGAAGGGATTACGCAACTTTCAAGTAAACTCTGGGAATTAGGAGGACGACAAATACAGGTACCGCCTGAAGTCGTCTTACATCTCAATGCTTCAAACGATGCGCTCTCTCGTGCTGCACGCGCCTTAGAGGATAGGCAACCGAGCCTCGCGCTCCCGATTCAGAGAGCCGCACTTGCGGATCTGAATCAAGCCATCTTTGAACTCCTTGAGGCGATGGCACAGATGAACCAGCAGATGGGTGCTGGTGGGTTTGAAGATATGATGCAGCAGCTCGAACAACTCGCCGAAGGTCAGGAGCAGTTAAACCAGATGGCAGAGCGTCTAAATCAACAGATGCGTGAGCAGGGGCAAACTCCTGGGCTACAACAGATGATGCAGCAACTCGCTGCCCAACAGCAGCTGATCCGAGAGGCAACGCAACGTCTCGCAGAGCGCGCTGAGGAAATGGCGCAAATGCTGGGGAGCCTTGAAGAGGTCGCTCAGGAGATGAATGCGGTCGAGAAATCTCTCCAACAAGGAAGACTTGATGATGAAGTGCTTGATAGACAGGCGCGGATTTTGACTCGGATGCTTGATAGTTTAAAATCGTTGCAGAAACGGGATGTCGGCAAGCAGCGGAAGGCGGAAGTGGCAAAAACCTCTGCTACCCCCGCACAGGAAGTTCCGCCTTTGCATCCTGAATTACTGGAAATCGTTCGGAAGTTAGAAGCTGCGCCGAATGCCAAGGAATTTGAGAATATTCCGTTTCAGTACCGTGAGCAATTAAGGCGATACTTTAAAGCACTCTCACAAAAGACTCGGTAACCCCTCTCGTTGACAAGGTTTTATGGCGCACTGGATGCGTGTTTGTGAGGAATCGGTGTATGCCTAATATGGACGGAAAACAACGAATAAATATCTCGCGACGGCGTTTCTTGAAGACGGCAACGACTGCCGCTCTTACCGCGACTGTTGCGCCAGAGGTTTTAAATGCCTTTGGTGCGCAAACGAACAATGCTACTCGCAAAAATGTTCAAATCAATACGAAGGAGAAGAAAATGAAAACAGCAGTTAGCCTCGTTGAAGATGCGTTCTACATTAATGGTGAAATTACCTATCCAGGACGTTTCTACCAAGATAATAAAATCGAAGGATTGCTCATTAACACCCGCATGGTGCAGGGTATCTTCGATGATAGGAATCCAGAGACGATTCACTTGTGGGAATATCCAGATACAGGTGAGTGGGACCCTGAGCGCAATACGCGTGAATTTTTAGCAGCGATGCCGACATGGCGCGCCCACGGCGTGCTGGCGTTCACGATCAATCTCCAAGGTGGGAGTCCGGAAGGTTATTCTAAGGCGCAGCCGTGGCACAACTCCGGCATAGAAGCTGATGGGAGTCTCAACCCGAATTACCTGTCACGACTCGAACGCATTATCGACTTTGCTGATGATCTGGGTATGGTTGTCATTCTCGGTTATTTTTATTTTGGACAGGACCATCGGCTCACCGACGAGAACGCCGTTATACAGGCGGTGGACAACGCAACCGGGTGGCTCTTTGACAAGGGATATACCAATGTGATTGTTGAAGTCAACAACGAATGTAATGTTCGATATACACATGAGATTCTACAACCGCAACGGGTACATGAATTGATTGAACGCGTGAAAGCAACGACACGCAATGGCGATAGATTCCTCACTGGGACGAGTTACGGCGGGGGTCGGGTACCACTTGAGAATGTTGTCCGTTCTTCTGACTTTCTGCTTGTTCATGGGAACGGTGTGAAGGATCCGAACCGTATTATCTCTATGGGACAGGAACCGCGCCAGGTGCCGGGCTACCGTCCGATGCCGATTCTGTTTAATGAAGATGACCACTTTGATTTCGATAAACCGCTGAACAACTTCGTTGCTGCTGTGAGTCAATACGCCTCATGGGGCTACTTCGATCCGGGTGAAAACAACTATCATGACGGTTACCAATCCGTGCCGGTGCAATGGCAAATCAACACGCCGCGGAAACGTGCCTTTTTTCAGAAGGCTCGCGACATCACTGGCTACGATGCTTGATAGCCTCAGAAGCCAACAGCCATCATCAGAATCAACGGTATGAATGCCTTAATGGCATTCCCCGCACTCTCAGCGGTCTGAAAAGAAAAGAGGGGTTCGGTAACGCTTGCGTCTTTGCTACGCAAGTCGCGTGTGGACTTGCGGGACAATGCTGACTGCTGACTGCTGACTGCTAAAAAAGGAAAATTAAAAATATGCCACAAATTGATCCAATCTATTTTGCTATTGTTGTTGCTGTCGTCATTATGCTTGGCACGAGCGTCCGGATTCTCAAGGAATATGAGCGCGCTGTTATCTTCCGCCTCGGACGTCTAACGGGGACCCGTGGTCCAGGACTCGTGTTTATGATACCGTTCTGGATTGAACGAATGCAACGTATCAGCCTACGGGTGATCGTCAATGATGTTACCCCACAAGATGTTATTACGAAGGATAACGTTTCTGTGAGTGTCAACGCTGTGTTAACTTTCAGGGTGACTGAACCGGGTAGGGCGGTCATTGAGGTCGAGGATTTCGGCTTCGCTATCGGTCAGACAGCACAGACGACGCTGCGAAGCGTACTTGGACGTGCAGAGTTGGATGATCTCCTCTCGGAACGTGAAAAGTTAAATCAAGACTTGGAAGAAATCATTAAAAGGCATTGCGAACCGTGGGGGGTTGAGGTGTTGGCGATGGAGATTAAACACGTCGATCTCCCTGTTGAGATGCAGCGGGCAATGGCGAAACAGGCAGAAGCCGAGCGGGAACGTCGCGCGAAAGTTACACACGCCGAGGGTGAATTTGAATCTGCCGAGGTCTTAACGAATGCCGCAGAAATCCTCAGTCGGATACCTACAGCCGTGCAGCTCCGATTCCTTCAAGCGTTGGTGGAGGTCAGTGCCGAGAAGAACTCGACGATGGTCTTCCCAATTCCGATAGACTTGCTGAGTCCGTTCATTGATAAGCTGAAGGTGGACGAGAAATAAAAGCGCGTCCTTATTGCGCGCGCCTGCGACCAAGGCAAGATCTCGGATAGGGAATCTGTATTTTTATTTTTTTTCTACGATTGCGTTAATTTCCGCTTCAATCTTTCGGGCAGTGTCCCGGGCGAATTGGAGTCGATTTGACGGGTGCCCCTTTGTCCTAACGCTAACGAGTAAATTGTATTTCACGAACCAGATGTCAGTCGGACCGTTTTCCCATTCCTTTCGACTCCTGTGAATACGGTGCCATGTCGCATCTCCAATGACATCTTCGGGATTGAGCTGCGGGTGAAAGTTCGCTGGCGCGGCAAAGAACCATATCCACTGACCCTCCGCCGCTTTTTTTGCAGCGGACGCGGAGGCAAATAACCAATATTGAACAGTCAGTTGAGTGCCACGCTGCTCGTATGCACTGATAATATGTAATTCCTTTAAGTGCTCTATAGGTACGCCGATGCGTTTATCCGTCCTTACTCCCATCGTGCGGAGATCATCCAGTGTAAGGAGAACAGCGTCGATTTCAAGGGCGCGATTGATAGTATTACACCCAAGGAGAGTTGTTGTCAGGAGCAGAAAAAAGCTGATGATGCTTACCGGGGTATGCTTCCTTAAAAGAATCTGTGTTTTCATTTTTTCTCCAATACTGTCTCAATTTCGGCTTCAGTGTTTCAGGCAACGGTTCTTATCTAAGGGTAGGTGTGAGGTGCTCTCATTTAAACACGGACGTGTTCCATAGGAGAATCGTTCCGTCCAGCCCGCCACTGACAAGTATCTTGCCATTCGCAGAGAAACTCACGCACAAAACCTCATCCGTATGCCCTGTGAGGGGTTTCAAAGGGTTGCCCGTCTCGGCATCCCATAACCCAACCAAGCCGTCCGTACCCCCACTGGCGATGGTCTTGCCATCGGGTGAAAAACTGATGCTTTTCACCTCACCCGTGTGCGCTATGATAGATTTCAAGCGGTTGCCCGTTCCAACATCCCATAACCGCACAGCACCGTCCACACTGCCACTGGCGATGGTCTTGCCATCGGGTGAAAGACTCACACTCTCAACAGTACCCGTATGTCCTGTAAAGGGTTTCAAGAGGTTGCCCGTCCCGACATCCCATAACCGCACGGCACCGTCCGTACCCCCACTGGCGAGCCTCTCGCTATCAGCGGAGAGACTCACACTTCTAACGCTACCCGTATGTCCCTCGAAGGTTTTTAAGTGTTTGCCCGTTTCAGCATCCCATAACCAAACCGAACCGTCCCTACTCGCACTGACGAGTGTCTTGCCGTCAGGTGAAAAACTTACACCGTCAACATTATCTTTATGCCCAGTGAGGGATTTCAAAAGCGTACCTGTCTCGGTGTCCCATAAACGAACCGTAGGGGCATCATTCGTACTGACAAGCATTTTGTTATCAGGTGAAAAACGCACATGCTCAACCCGCCCTGTATGTCCCTTAAGGGATTTCAAGAGGGTGCCCGTCTGAGTATCCCATAACCGAACCGAACCGTCCATACTCCCACTGGCAAGTATCTTGCCATTAGGGGAGAAACTCGCACGCAAAACCCACCGTGTATGTCCTCTAAGGGATTTCAAGAGGGTGCCCGTCTCAACATTCCAAAGTTGAACCCTATGGTCCTCACTCGCACTGACGAGCACCTTGCCGTCAGGTGAAAAATCCGTAGCCGTCTTCAGGAGTCGGTCGCCGTATCCAGGATGAAAATTGAAACCCAGAACATCACGGCTCTTCACCGTAACGGCCTTCAAGAGGGTGCCAGTGCCGACATCCCAGAGCCGAATGGTATTGTCCCTATCCACACTGATGAGTGTCTTGCCATCGGGTGAAAAACTTACACGCAAAATCCACCCTGTATGCCCTTTGAGGGATTTCAATAGAGTGCCGGTGTTGATATCCCAGAGCCGAATCGTCTTATCCGAAGCCACACCGACGATCATCTTGCCATCAGGAGAGAAGCGGGTACTCATAAGATTGTAAGGCCAACCGCCCTGGTGATTATATCTATGCCCTTCGAGGGATTTCAAGAAAGTGCCTGTTTCAACATCCCATAGCCAAACCGAACCGCCCCAACTCGCACTGCCGCTGACAATCATCTTGCCATCGGGCGAAAAACTCACACTCAAAACCTCATTCGTATGCCTTTTGAGGGATTGCAAGAGGGTGCCCGTCTCAATATCCCATAACTGAACTGTAGGGTCATCACTCGTACTGACGATCATCTTGCCGTCGGGTGAAAAACTCATATTCCTCATACTACCGGTGTGCGCCGCAAATACGTCAATTTCTTTCCCCGTCTGGACATCATAGAGCCAAATACCGATAGATGTTGTTACGGCAAGCCGAGTACCATCTGGTGAAAATTGGAGTTCCTTTATACTGCCTTTTCCAAGACGCATTATGGCACCTTCAGGGAGACCCACTGGGTGTAGTTTTGGGCAAATACGTTTGGGATAGAGAAAATTAAAACCAGGATCAATGGCAAAAAAATGGGAAATCGTCTCATAGACATCTGTAACTCCTTGTTATCTTTTCCATCGTATCGGGTCTATAGGATTCAATCCAACTCTGTAAGATTCAATCCGACGAGCGGTGTCCGATCAGTTATCGGATTCCCTTGGGTTAACAGCGTCCGCAATGCAACTAACCCTGTAAGGGGTGTGATGTCTCTAATAGCATTGTCTCTAATATTCAAGGTCCGCAGTCTCTTCAACTCAGCGAGCGGACGGATATCTGCTATCTTACTATCCTCCAGCGAGAGCTGCTCCAAGTTAATGAGATTCACCAGTGGGCGTAGGTCTGTTATCGGATTTCGACTCAGGTTAAGTTCTCTGAGGTTCGTGGCAAACTCTAAGCCACTAATGTTATCGATGCCTTTATCGGAGACCTTTAACTCCTGTAATCGTAGCATTTTTTCTTTTGTAAGCGGTACGTCTGGTAGCAGTCCCATCTCACCGCGCACTGCAATGCGCAACGCAGCGTCTGGCATCCACGCTTCGGCGGGATCGGTTTGTTGGGTCGTCTGTTCGATAACATCGTATTTGAAGTCTGTGAGCTTCAGTTTGGAGAGCGGCGTGAAGTCTGTTATCGGATTTCCCTGTACCCACAAAGTTTCTAAGGCAGTTAACCCCGAAAGTGGATGTACGGCTTCGATGGCGTTATGTCTAATATCCAAGACGCGCAGTTTCGTCAACCCCGCGAGGGGAAGGATATCCGAAATCCCGCTGTTTTCCAGACAGAGATACTCTAAGGCAGTGAGACGCGCTAACTGACGCACGTCTATGAGCGGACTGTTACTCACGTCGAGTTCTCTAAGATTCAATCTGTAGAGTGGACTTAAGTCTATTATCGGATTCCCTTCAATGGATAATATCCGCAGTTTTGTCAATCTCGAAAGCGGTGCTATATCCAAAATGCCGTTTCTTCGTAGAGAGAGAGTCTCTAAGTTTATTAAATTCGTCAACAGATGGAGATCAAGGTTTACCATGGGTGGGGAGACATCTCCGATATGTAAGACTTTAAGTTTCGTTAAGTTTGCGAGCGGTCGTAAGTCTGTTATTGGATTCTCACTCAGGTACAGTTCTCTGAGATTCGTGGCAAATTCTAAACCTGTGATGTCAAGGATACCTGTGCCTCCCGCATCAAGGTACACCAATCTTAACATCTTCTCTTTTGTCAATGGAACATCTGGTAGGAGTCCGATCTCACCGCGAACGACGGCGCGCAACGCTGGATCTGGCATCCATGCCTCAGAAGGTTGTGTTTGGACTGCGGGATCCGCGACGGCATCGTATTTTAGATCTGTGAGATTCAGTTTGGAGAGGGGATGCAAGTCTTGTATCGGATTCATCTTGATCCACAATGCTTGCAGATTCATCAAGCCTGTGAGTGGACTGAAGTCTTTAACATGATTGTCTGTCAGGATTAGATGCTTCAGGCTTTTCAAATTTGCGAGCGGCGCAACGTTTTGAACGTGATTGTCAAAAAGGTCTAATTTTTCTAAGTTTATCAGATTCACGAGGGGACTGAGATCGTCCACATAATTGTCAGCCAAATTCAGATAGGTGAGGGCAGTCAGGGAACGCAGTGGAGATATATCGGTTACTTGGTTATTCCAGAGGCTGAGCCCAGTTAGATAGGTCAAGTTCGTGAGGGGTCTCACGTCTGAGACTTGATTACCACCAACATTGAGATTGGTTAGGGCAGTGAGGGCAGCGAGTGGTCTTAAGTCAGTAACATAATTACCCGCATCGCCTAAATGTAAATCCACTAAATTTTGGGCAAATTCCAAGCCCTTTAAATCCGTAATACCTTTTCCACTCGCATGTAGGCGATGGAGTTCCAGCATTATCTCCTGCGTTAAAGGGGTGCCTGCCGGAAGTGCCAATTCCTCCCGAACAGCGGCACGCAAGGCGGGATCGGGCATCCAAGGGACGGTATCCGCTGAGTCCACCGATGCCCCCGGTGTTGCGGCTGTTTCGGATCCTTGTAATCCGGGACTATTGGTTTCATCGGTCATGAGGGTACGTCCGAATTGATTTTGAAGTGCCGGTTTGGCGTCGGTGTCAAGGACAATGAGTGTCTCAATAATTTCGATGGTCGGTTCCGATGCTGCCTCGAAACTGTAGGGTCTCTGAAACCGGGCAAGGTATTTGTTGCTGAGTCCGAGCATCAGCAGCACCAAAATCGCAGCTGCACCGGCTGCGATCCATGGAATGACGGGTTTCGTAGTTGGAGACGGGGTTGACTTCATATTGACGGTTTTCTGGGTGATGTTTTCTACGAGGTCAGCAGAAAGTTGGACCCCTCCGAGCGTCTCTTGTATCAAGAGTGTTTCATTTTCTTGTAAACGGTGGCGTGCGCGCTGCAGACGACTGGTAATCGTATTCACAGAGACCCCAAGGAATCTGCTAATCTCGCGAGTCGTCATTTCACCGAGATAATAGAGCGTCATAACAGTCCGTTCGCTCTCTGGGAGTTTATCGAGGAGTTTCTTGACGAGGGCCTGACGATGTTCAGCAGATTCAGCTTCGCGTTGCTCTGATACATAACGGGTGTATGTGGATTTATCAATTGCTTCCATAGCTGTCTCCAACAACTGGAGTTCGGATTTATGCTTTCGCCGCCAATTGCTGCAGCGTCGACTTGTCATGACATAAAGCCATCCAGCAAACTGACGGGGGTCCTTGAGGGTTGAAAGTTTATTGTAGACTTGGAGGAAGGTGTCTTGGGTAATCTCTTCAGCATGGTGAAAGTCGCCGATCTTCCGCCACGCCAGGGCGTGCACGCTTTTCTGATATTTTCGGACTAAAGCCGTGAAGGCTGCGTCATCGCCCGACAAAATCCTGTGGATCAGTTGAACATCTTCTTCTATCATTGTACGCCTCCATGATGAATGGATGGGGTTCGCCTCGTTTCTCGCTGAAGCGAAGTATACTCAGATTCGCAGCAGCCTTGGGTTAATATACAACGCTTTAACGCGAAAGTCAATTTACGGCAGTGCTGGTGCGATTTTCCAACCGCACCAGCTGGTTAGATATACGCTATGACGCGACGTAGTATACGCCTACTTCAAAATAAGCATCTTTCGCAGGAGCGAGACGTTATCTGCCTGAAATTGGTAGAAATAGATACCGCTTGCGACGCGTTCACCGACTTCGTTACGACCATTCCAATACGCTGCACGACTCCGCTCTGTGTAATAACCCGCATGTTGATGTCCAAGGTTGAGTTGACGGACACGCGTACCACGCACATTGTAGATAGTGATTGTCACCTCACTCGGATTTGCCAAGTGATACGGTATCCATGTCTCTGGGTTGAACGGATTCGGATAGTTCGGAAGTAACGTCGTCTCCTCAGGAACAAGCAGTGCCAAGAGACTTTCGAGATAAGCGATCCCTTCTCGGAAGGCAACAGAACCGTCATCTTCAAGTTGTGCCTGGTCTATCCACGCCTGTACCATCGCAGAATCGAGGTTCTCAATATTGTCTATCACAAGCATGGCAGGGGACGCTGCGCCTGTCGACTCACCAAGATGTTGGGCGACGAGGATGAGATCCAAAATGGTAATAGTACCGTCGTCGTTTACGTCTGCTTCAGCGTTTGCAGCTGCAGTTTCACCAAACCGCTGCGCGACCCGAATCAGATCCAGAATGCTGACGCGTCCGTCCTGATTCACATCCCATGCCGGATATTCTCCCACAGTTATAGTGAGGTGAGGCGCGTCCGTAGGTATAACCGTTCCTGTTGCAGAACCAAACTCAAAATCACTGAGTGTCACTTCGGTTTTCCCACTCGCCTTTGCTGCGAATGTTATTGACAATAACGGACCTGATCCTTTAACCCCGTCTTCAGAGATGTGAGCAGCACTGAGTCCGGTAATCTTCCCCAATCTGTTATTGATAGTTCCTTTTTGAAAGAAAGTCGTTCCACCGCCGGTCTTCAGAAAATCCCCTTCGCTAACTTCAACGGCTTCGAGGGTCATCGGATCGAATGCGACATCAACCTGCCATCCGGCTAAATCGGCGACGTGTTCTGCATTGAGATCAACCGTAAACCTATCGCCAATGAGAACGTTTGTTGTGTTTGAAGAGAAGGCGAAATTGCCACCCGGCGGTATCACTGTGTATGCAGTGCCGTCTTCAAATCCGAACAAGCCCGTCCAACGGTTTTCTTCTGTCTCACTGCTCCCCCTCTCAAAAACAGCAACTAACATAAGGTTTGCTCCCTCTCTGAGCATGACAGGGATGAATTCTGTGTAATACGCGTTTCCTCTTGATGTCGGATAGTTGTGAACCAACGCGCCGTTGAGCCAAACTTTAACAGCGTCACCACTTCCAACAAGCATATTTACCTTCTGATTTTTCGGAGAACCTATGGTAATCAAACCGTAAGCAACATGACGGGCTGTATCGTCTGTAACTAAGCCTGTAGTTTTCACCACCTCATTTATGTTTCCGCGTGATGGTGAGATTTTGCCGATTGTCCAGACGTTGTTTCCAAGAGAGGCTCCCTCTTTCACGCCGTTTGTTGCGATGTCCAGTTCTGTTACGGTACCCTTACTCATCCGTGCCAGAAAATCTATGCCGGATTTAGCAGCATCTATGCTCCACATGCCGGGCGTTGGCGCGATCATCCATAACCACGGCCCCTCTATTTTCGGGCCCTCTGTTGGGAACCCGGGGTTACCGGCTGTGAATATAGGAATCTTCCCGAATAAGTCTGCTATAGGTGAGAAATCCGATACATTATTGCCTTCAAGACTTAAGTGTTCCAAGTGACTTAACGACGTGAGGGGCGATACGTCTGATATGCGATTATGCTGAAGCGACAGATCTCTCAAATTTGTTAGGTTTACGAGCGGTGAAAGGTCTGATAGGTCTCCCATACTATAAAGTACCAACCTTTTCAAATTTGTTAGATTTGCGAGTGGTGAAAGGTCTGATACCACCCCTGAGTTGTGGCCCATGTCAAGCCATCTCAAGTTTGTGAGGGCACTCAGCGGGGATATAT
>VXZL01000317.1 GCA_009845505.1 Candidatus Poribacteria bacterium
CATCCGAGTAGTCCGAATTGTCAACGGGTACGTAGATTTTTTTTATCATGTTTTTCCTCATTTTTTATTTTTTAGAAGAAAGGAACTCAATCTGCCTCGCTCTGTTCACGCGGTCTGTAGCGGGTCCCCAGAAAACCACCAAGTATATGAGCAATCAGTGTTGCGGGCCATAAATAAACCATTGCCGTCTGCCACTCCCAATCGAGGACAAAACGGCGGGCGACGATGTTAATGACGATCGGAATGTAAAGACACCGACTCCAAGGACGGCTTAATCTCTTAAAACGGACGCGAAAAAATCCGAACGGAAAGTGAACAAGAAAAGCGGCAACAGAGATTAAGAGGTTCACATCCATCACTTCTGTAGGAGTGTTTTAATGTCGCGCCGGAGGCGTAACATCGCCGGTTTACTCCGACTGTCATAGTGATCATAGATCTGCCCGTCCGATGCTACAAGAACAAACCGTGTACTATGAAGGATTTCACTTCCTTTGTGTCCGGCGGCTAAACTAAAACCGTCTTTCGCTAATTCGTAAATACCTTCCTTCTCGCCAGTGAGAAAGTGCCAGCGTCTGTCATCCGCACCGTATTCTTTCGCATAGCGAGAGAGAACTTCTGAGGTATCCCGTTCAGGATCGACGGAGAAGGAAACGAAATAGACCGGGTCTGCGACGAATTCGGATTGGAGGCGCGCCATTTCCGAGGTCATTGCGGGGCAAATCGTTGGACAGTTAGTGAAGATAAAGTCTGCCATCCAAATTTTGCCCACCATATCCGATAACGCTAACGGCTTTCCCTGCTGATTGGTTAAACTAAAGTCAGGAACACTGACAGCAGTCTCTTTCGCTACCGTCGTCGTCTCCGGTTTGGTGTCATAGGCTGACCACAGAGTGGCACCTGCAATACCGAGAATGATAACACCCAACGCTACCCATATTAAGGTGCTTTTGTCGAGTCGGCGTTCAATTCTACTGGCATTACCGGTTTGTGTTTCCATATTCGGAGCCCAACCAGTCTGTTAGTGCGCTGATGTATCAACGACTTCTGTGGGTATTTCTATTCCGTCGAGCCTGTCCCCTGCGGTAAGGTCAGGCATCAGCATGATGACAAGAAAAACGCAAATAAGGAACGGCGTTATCACGATAGCTGCCAAAGTTTTCCGCTCAAACTTCAGATGCATGAAATAGATAGCGACCAAAGCGGCTTTAGAACTCGCCAACCCGATGAGCAGAATAGCCTTCAGCACAATCGAGTATTCCGGTATCGCCACAGCCACCTCAATAATGGTGAGTGCAAGAAGCCACCAGAAAATTTTAAAGTATTTTGGATGCTCTTTGTGTCCATTCTGTGCCATTTTTATTCCTCCTCTTACAATAGATAGATGAAGGTGAAGACCATAATCCAGATAAGATCGACGAAGTGCCAATAAAGCCCGACAATTTCCACTTCATGGTTAAACTCAGCCGTATACCGACCTGACCACCCATTTCTCAATATAACGATCAGATAAATGACCCCGCCTGTTACGTGCAATCCGTGGAATCCCGTGATGGCGTAGAAAGTTGGACCAAACAGCGTTGAGCCGCTAATCGCTGCACCTGACAACCCGTGGTCAGGAATACCGGTAAGCGTCAACCCATGGTGAATCAGATGGTACCATTCATAAGCCTGTAGTCCGAGAAAGATGAATCCACCTAAAATTGTCAACCCCAGAAAATCGCACATCCTTCCAACATTGCCGTTCTGAATAGACTCCAATGCCTTCACCATAGTGACACTGCTGCATATCAGCAGGAATGTCATAAACGCGGTCAGGTTAATGCCGAGGATCTCGTCGGGTGGGACCCAACCGACGATACCGGCACCTGCCCGAACCGCCGCATAAGCCGCCAGCAAGGCACCAAAGGACATGGTATCCCCGACGAGGAAGACCCACATGCCGAGTTTGCCAAGACTGTCCGGCGTAAGCGAAGGTTCGTATACGTCTTCAGTGTGATCTAAAGTGGTAGCGTGTTCCACTATATTTAACTCCTTTATTCATTATTAGTTGTCAGTTGTCGGTTGTTAGTTGTTAGTTAAGGAGATTTCTGATGCGTAGCATACTTTTCTTTAACCCACTACCGATGACCGATAACTTATAACCATTCCAATGTAAGAAAATCGTGCCGCCGACGAGCCCGAAAACCGTAAACGGCATCGCCATCATGAAAAGAATGCTCCAATTAAAACCTTTATTAATAGGATCGTCAAGATTTTTACAGCCCGGACATGCCTCAAGATATGTCGGGACTATGAGCATGACGAGTATCAAGATGGAAGTCCATAGAAAAAACCTTTTCATTTTTAGTCTTCCTTTCACGACCTCTATAAGAGATATACTAACACGTAAAGAATCGGCCAGAGCGCGACAACAAAAATCCAATAGATGGTGCAGGTATCAACGCCGACGTAACGTTCGGCAGAGAAACGCCCTGCGACCGCCATACCGTAAACGACCAGTAGCCATATAACAGCCGTTAGCACATGAAGTGCATGGCATCCAATGAGTACATAAAAAATACCGCCGTATACACCCGATTGGAGCGTAAGCCCATTCCGAATGAGTTGCACCCATTCACTGCCCTGTACACCGAGAAATAGGACTCCCAACACACCTGTGATGAGAAGCCAACGCCGAAGCTGCTTCACCTGATCCCGCTGAATCGCACGATGCGCTTGGAACATTGTGTAAGCACTCAATAGCAGCAATGCAGTATTGATGCCGGTTATGACGCGTGGGAGCTCAATCCCGATATGCGACGGCGGGGGCCAGGTAACATTTCCGACCCGAAACACGAGAAATGCCCCGATGAGTCCCGAGAACAACATCGTCTCTGCACCGAGTAGGACTAAAACGGCTAATCGTGCGTTGCTTAGGGGTGGATGTTCACGAACTTCAACGTTATTCTGCGCCATTTTCACGTACCCGTCTCTTTACAATCCGAAGGACAATTTCAATGACCGCCACGAGAACAAGAAACGCCCCAATGATCCCCAGAACTGGCGTTTTAATGCTTTCCATCGCGCCTTCAACAGTAGGCGGTACTTTGCTACCCGTAATCATTACCCGCGTTGCGATGATAAATAGCGCAACAAATAGCAGAGATAAAATAATACCAAGGCGACGATTTCGTTTGCGATGCTCTGGCGCGTTCATTTTATGTCAATTCCTAAATTTTATCCAATGCCATCGTGATAAATACCACCGGCAGATAGAGCAGTGAGGCGTACAACACATAACGTGCGGCTTTCACCGAGCGTGTACGCGACAAATAGATACCAACTCCCAGAAACGCCAATCCAGATACCAGTGCCGTAAAGAAATAGATGCTACCAGCAACACCGTACGACGTCGGTAATAAACCTATGCCGAGGAGTGCGACGCAATTCACCACAATTTGACGACACGTACTCGCGCCATCGGGATGAATGACCGGTAATAGACGGAATCCGGCTTTTGCGTAATCCTCACGATAGATATAAGCGATTGCGAGCGAGTGTGGTAGTTGCCACAAAAAGAGTATCGTAAAGAGCACCCACGCTTCACCTGTCAACGAACCACGTGCCGCGACCCAACCGACCACAGGCGGAAGCGCGCCCGGCACTGCACCAATGAGCGTACACAACGAGGTCTTCCGTTTAAGCGGCGTATAGAGAAACAGGTAACTCACAACTATCAGCGAGATAACAAAGCCGCTCAGGACGTTGACAATAAACATCAGATAAAGCATCCCGCTACCCGTAAAAACAGCCCCAATAAGCAGTGCTGTCAACGGACCCATCCTACCATCAGGGATTGGTCTTTCCTGTGTCCGTTCCATCAGTGCGTCCGCATCGCGTTCAAGGTATTGGTTAAGCCCTAAGACCCCCGCTGCTGTTAATCCTGCACCGATCAGCGTATGCAAGCACCGCAGCCACTCGAAAGTCCGTGCACCGAGATAGAAACCTGCAGCGGTGGTAATGAGTATCATCACGACCAGTCGCGGTTTGCTGAGTTCAATCACATCGGCGATGCGCTGCACAAAAGTTGCATGCTTGGACGATGGATTTGCTGTATTACTACTCTCTGGTAATGTCGCTGTTGTTGAACGCATGTTTTAAACTATTAAATCTGGTCACTATTAGGGCTATTCAGTTTCCCATATTTCAAATTCATTGGTTCGTAGTGGGGCAATTGATTGCCCCTTGTATGCCCTTCAGAACGTGCGATGAATCGCACTACTACAAACAGACTTACTCTGTAAGCAGTGCATTACTCGCGGGTGCCCTGACAGCTACTGAGGCCTCGGTGAATCTGTAAATCTTCAGGGTCAAGACAAAACTACTCACTAACATAAGGGCACCGACTGCGACGTGCGCGGTCGTGATTGTCACCGTGAGCCCAGTTGCGAACGTTTCTCCCAAAGCCGTAAGTTTCGCGAAGAACGCCCCAGTGCCGAGCATCAACTGGACCGCCAGCAGTCCGAGTAGTCCGAATACCATTGATGCAGCACTCTTCTGTGTCTCATCATTTGTGCCAAGGATACGCCTCGCCAACAAGAAGATATGTAGTGTGACCAAGAAGGCAAAAAGTAGATGCATATCAAGTCTGCTTCCGGTATGTCGTAAAACCGCTCCAAAGATGAGTTGCACATAGATGAGGCATGTCGTAATCAGGCTTAACCGTCTCAATTTCTGTGCTGCAACGATTAGGGCTGCAGGCTTCTCTTGCCACCAGTCGCGAGAAGTGAACCACGCAATCCCACAGAGGAGCGCGAAAAACGCTTGTGCGAGACAGGCGTGTACGATTGCGAAGTTGCGATTAATCTGCGTGACTCGAAGTCCACCGAGAACGCCTTGTACAACGACGGCGATGAGTGCAATGAGTCCGAGCCATTTCAGCCACTTACGGGAATCTCTTGCCAATATGAAGACTAACAACCCAACAGTTAATATCCCAACGAGGGATCCCATGAGGCGATG
The DNA here is from genome assembly GCA_009845505.1 of Candidatus Poribacteria bacterium. GTDB lineage: Bacteria > Poribacteria > WGA-4E > WGA-4E > WGA-3G > WGA-3G. The sequence goes on from VXZL01000317.1 coordinate 5,002, forward strand.
GCTATGTTCATACAGAATGCCGCCTACCATTTCCGACAACGGATAGAGGAACATATTGTACCCGAAGGTTGTTGGCCAATCGGGTACAGCCAATCCAGAGTCGGTGCTTGTAACGATCCCGCCGATAACAATCAGTAAGAACGTCGCGCCTGCGGTGAGGCGTGCCAATCTGTGTAGCCACGGACTATAGCTCACGTGTTGCTCCATGCCATATTCCCAGAAAACAAAAAATGGAAGATTCTTGGTTGGAAGGTCGGAAGAATGGGAGGTTGGTATGCCCATTCTTCCATTCTTCCATTCTTCCTTGATATCTTCTCTTAGTCTCCGCCTGTTGCGGGTGCATGTTCAGGTCGTGCTTGTGGAATCCAATCATCTTCTTCATCCGGGACGCTATATTCATAGGGACCGCGGTAGACAGTCGGAATTTGCCCGAAGTTGCCGTGTGGTACGGGTGTCGGTGCTTCCCACTCCAGTGTATTGACGTGCCACGGATTCTGTTCGGCGACTTTTCCTTTGTACATGCTCCAGAAGAAGTTAAAGACGAGTATCAATTGTGCGAAACCGAGCGTGAACGCACTCATCGTGATAAAGATGTTCATGCCCTCAAAGCCTTGGAGGAACTCGTACTGCATCGGGTTGGAGATGCGTCGCATGTGCCCACCTACACCGAGAATATGCATCGGGAAGAATGTGCAGTTGAACGCGACAAAAGTCAACCAGAAGTGAATTTTGGATAGCACATCGTTCATGTACCGCCCGTACATTTTCGGGAACCAGAAGATGATACCGCCGAAAATAGCGAACAGGCTTCCGCCGAACACAACGTAGTGAATATGCGCCACAATGTAGTAGGTATCGTGGATGAAGATGTCAACTGGCGTGTTTGCCATGTAGATACCGCTCAAGCCACCAATCACAAACATAGAGACGAAAGCGATACCGTGGAGCATCGGGGTTGTGAACCGGATGGAGCCTTTGAACATCGTGCCGAGCCAGTTAAATGTTTTGATAGCCGATGGCACAGCAATAAGCATCGTTGTTGTCATGAAGATAGAACCGAGTCCGGGTCGCATGCCGCTCTGGAACATGTGGTGTCCCCAGACGATCCATCCCAAAAAGGCGATAGCAATCATAGCGTAGACCATCGAACGGTATCCAAAGATCGGTTTCCGTGAAAAAACAGCAATTAACTCAGAAGCGATACCCATACCCGGTAAGATAAGGATATAAACCTCAGGGTGTCCGAAGAACCAGAAAAGATGCTGCCACAAGAGGGGGTCGCCGCCACCTTCCGCCGTAGCCGTAAAGAACGTCGTCCCCGCAAGCCTATCAAAGACGAGAAGCACAATTGCGGACGAGAGTACGGGGAAAGCAAGTAGTAACAGGATCGCAACGATGAAAAGCGACCAGATAACCAAAGGCAACCGGAAGAACGTCATTCCCGGTGCGCGCATATTGATAACCGTCGTGATATAGTTAATAGACCCAACGAGCGAAGAAAGCCCCTGAACAAACAGACTCAATCCCCAGAGGATTTGGCCCCATTCGACCCCTGTCCACTGCGCAACAGAAGAGAGGGGTGCGTAGCCTGTCCATCCGGCTGCGGCGTGTCCACCCGGTACAAAGAATCCAATTGTCATGAGGACTGCGGCGAGGACTGCAAACCAAAAGGAGAGCATGTTGAGGATCGGAAACGCCATGTCGCGCGTTCCAATCATCAAGGGGATTAGGAAATTTCCGAAGGCACCCACCAAAATTGGGACAACGACGAAAAATACCATAATAGTGGCGTGCATCGTGAACAGCATATTGTAAAATGCGGGTTCGATGACACCGTTGGGCATATTGACTTCAAGCCATTCCTCTTTCTCGGACTCATAGATGCGCTCCCACATCCTGTCGGCACCTGTGACGATTTCACCTTCCTCCATGTATTGTGTGGAAGCCCCGATAATCGGGAGCGGTCTTTCGGGATAGGCGAGCTGCCATCTAAAGAGGAGTGCCAACCCGCCACCGAGGAAGAACATAATCAGTCCATAGATAAGGAACTGTTTACCGATCGTCTTGTGGTCGAGTGAAAAAATGTATTTGCGAATAAAACTTTCTTCGTGATGGTGTGAAGTATGTTCATTATCGTGCATATTTATTGTTCTCCTTGCGCCTACTGAGGCCATCTTTCTTGTAGCCAGGCATCGTAGTCCGTTTGCGCATGCACATTGAGGTATCCCAGCATTCCAGAATGTCCGAATCCACAGAGTTCAGCACATGGAATTTCATAGCGTCCTGCCTTTATCGCCTCAAACCAGACATCAATAAACCGACCGGGCAATGCGTCTTGTTTGAGCCTTAATTCCGGCACAAAAAAACTGTGAATGACATCCACAGCGGTTAACCGGATATGCACGACCGCGTTGACAGGTACATGCAGCTCATTTTCCAATGTCAAGTCATCATCCGTACCAAATTCGTTATCGGGTCCAGGGTACGTCATATCCCAGTTGAACTGTTTTCCGCTAACTTGAACGACAACATCTGGATTCTCAGGAAATTGTGTGGGCGACTTAATATTATTCCACTGTGGGTAACTGAACATTGCAAGCCCAAAGACAATCACAGTCGTAGCAGCTGTCCAAGTGATTTCAAGCGTTGTGCTGCCTTCGATGTATTCCGCCTTATGACCTTCCCGATGGCGATATTTAATCAGGAAAACAATAAGGGTTCCAATCACAAGGATTAGTGTAACGAGCGTAATGTAATAAATTGCGTAAAAGAGGTTATCAACGCCTTGCCCGAACGTTGATACGTTATCAGGGAGCCATCGAAGCATTCAGTCCTCCTTTTAATGGCTATCGGCAATCAGGTCGCTGCGCTTTCGGCTTCCAGTAAAGAGGTTCCTGATAAACCGGAGTCCTCTTTACTGACGGCTGACTGCTATTTAATTCGTTTGTGTAGACGCGATAAGCGTTGCTCCTACGTACGTCAAAATACAAAATAGACTGGTAATCAGCATAGAGAGTATCCAAGATGGTCCGTCTCCAAATGCTTTTACAGTGGTGTCAAGGTAGAGGCTGTGCCGAAAGGCTGCGAGCCCATACGTTAGTGGATTGAATTTCATTGTCCATGCTAACCAACCGGGGACACCCGTACTCGGAAAAAACGCGCCGGAAAGGAGCCATATCGGAATTAGCAGGAGATTCATAATTGCATGGAACCCTTGCGTCGAGTCCATCCGCCACGCGATAAGCAGTCCCAAGTTTGTCAAGCCAAACGCTAAAAGCGTCATCACGCCGAGGGTGATAAAGAGCGATGCCACACCGAATCGAATGCCTGTTATGGGTGCGAGTATTAGGAGCAGCACGCCTTGTAAGAGGGCTAACGTTGTCCCCCCTAACGCTTGGGCAAGGACAATCCGCCACCTTGGGACAGGAGCGACGAGTACACCTTGCAAGAAGCCTTCACGTCGATCATTTACGACAGAAATTGTAGCGAAAATGGACGTAAAAAGCAAGACTAAAACGACGATACCCGGATAAAAGTATTCGATATAACCGGGTCCACTCACGACACCAGAAGGTTGAAAAGAAGCGCTCAAGCCGCTACCGATGAGAATCCAAAACACCAAGGGTTGTGCGATAGCACTGAAGAGCCGACTCCGTTGTCGATAAAACCTGATGATTTCGCGCCACCATATCGTTGCAATCGGTCTCATTAGCAGTCAGCAGTCAGCAGTCAGCGGTCAGCAAAGCGGCATTTAGTGTTGAAGATCCGTCTTTCAACTGATGGCTGATAGCCGATAGCCATTCCTCTATACGAATGGGTTTCCGGTCAACTTTATGAATACGTCCTCCAATGTCGGTTTTCCGAATCGCACTGTCCGAATCTCATTTGGAAATGCGGCAACGACATCTCGAACGAATTCATGTCCTCGTTCACATTCCACACGGAGGTGGTCGCCCGTTAACACCGGTGAAACGCCGAACTTTTGGGCAATTGCGGTGGAGAGAGTTTCGTTAGATTCACTCTCTATGAGAATAACATCACCACCGACTTGCGCCTTGAGTTCATCAGGTGCTCCGATAGCGACCAAGCTGCCGTTATTCAAGATACCGACCCGGTTGCAAGCCTCCGCATCATCCAACAGATGCGTTGTGAGGAGAACGAGGATATCTTCCGTATCTGCAAGCGCGCGGAGATCGTCGTTGAGCTGCCTACGGACAGTTACATCCAATCCACTGGTCGGCTCGTCAAGGAGCAGTACACGTGGGGAATGGAGCATGGCTTTTGCAATTTCGACCCGCCTTTGCAAACCGCCAGATAGGACTTCAACGCGGTCTGCTGCCCTGTCGGAGACATTGACCCTTTCAAGGAGTTCAACAATCCGACAGTTCAGGGTTTTACCCGAGCGTCCATAGAGATGCCCGTGATGCCGTAAATTCTCAGTGACAGTGAGTTTGACATCTAATCCCGGATGCTGAAAAACAACACCTAAGAGGTGGCGAATTGCCTTTACTTCGGTGCTTAAATCATATCCGAGAATCCGAACGGTGCCGGATGTTACCGGTATGAGTGTGGAAAGGATCCTAAAAAGGGTTGTTTTCCCACTTCCGTTCGGTCCGAGGAGTCCAAAAATTTCGCCAGCAGACACACTAAAACTCACATTATTAAGTGCGCGTCGTGTCTGATAGGTATGCGAAAGATTTTCGACCTCAAGTCTGTTTTTCACTTCTGAAGTTGGCGCGCTTTATAAGCGCGCCGAAGAATAATTCACAACAGTCTGATGTGTGCAAATTTATTTTAATTTGAGCGCGAAATCTTGCGTGACAGTGCCACCCGCCTCTACAGTAACAGAAACAGGTGCTGCGCTATTCGTGCCACAAGCCTCATGCCAATAACCGAGTTTATAGGTGCCTGCGGGAACATCTTCAAGCGTGAACTCACCCTTTTCGTTCGTCACAGCGAAATACGGATGCGGTACGTAGGCAATCCAAGCGGACATCCATCCGTGAATGTCGCACTTTACGGAGACAGGACCTTCCGCTTTCTTTACTGCGGCGAGAGGCATTCTCCGACGGTTCTTCGTCTGCTGTTTGTTAACCGGTTTGTTGACGCTACTGAAGATATGAACGTTGTGATTAACTCTATCGTTATTGAGCATCGTTAACCGGACACCAACGGGAACAATCTGGACATGCGGCGTGAATTTACAACCCTTTTGGTCCATTTCCAGTTTGGTAGCCTTGTCGAAATCTTTACCTTGCGAAATATCCATAAGATAAACGACGGTATTTTTTAGAACGTTGCCTTCACCAACAACCAGAGATTCATCGTACTTTTCGGTGGCGGCACAGACCTCTTGGTCCTTGGTGATTTCGAGCATTTTCATTTCAGGTACGTCTCCCTCAAACTTCACGACGCCGCTAATTGTGCCGCCATTGCTGACGCTCGAAGCGGTATAGGCATCCGGAAATACTAACATTTCCACTTCCGCATCGCTATCAGCTGCAAAAGCAGTACCCACACAAGAGCATGCGAAAAGTATCGCGAGACTTGCTAACAGATAGGTTTTCATTTTTTCTCCTTTATTTGTAGTTACCAGTTGTCAGTTACCAGTTGTTAGGTAAAGGACCTTTGGTCTTGAACACTGATAACTGAGAGTTGACTATTTGTTATCTATTTTCACTTACGAATTTCGCCGCTGCACGGCTGCGCGTAAACCAAGAAGCAATCCGAAAGAAAGAATTGCGATCAAAGGCGGATAAACGAATCGCCTTGAAGAGGGGACGGGTTCAAGAACGAAAGTATACCAACTCGTTATCGTCCGCTTTGTGTCAACGTCACCGTTTGAACCATCCCAAGCAGAGAAGGCGATCGGGACAAAAACACCGGGTTCGAGTTGTAAATCTTTCTTGTCCTCCGTCTTCAAAGCACGTTTCACCCACAATTTATATTGACCGTCCGTATAAGTGCCTTTTGCTTGCAGATCGCCTTGGACCTCCTGGACCTCAGCACTGCTGATCCCCTTAGCTGTTAGCTCCGTTACCTGCTCAGGTGCGGAGGCTTTCCAGTGCCAGAGATAGACAGGGAGTCTACCGCCCCCTAAGAAATAAGGTTTCGGTGCGGTCGGTCCTTGTGGCACTTTAACAGGAAATTGGATTGCCAGCGCGTCTTCAAGGGTTTCACCTGTTTCCTCGTCTATTTCGTCAGTCGTATATGTTCGGTCGTCCCATATAAAGAGGAAGGCAACCTCTGTATCGTTATAAAACGATTTGACGTTTATGGCATCAATTGTCGGGTTAAACTGCCGAGGTTCAACGATGATTTGCCCAACGAGTGGAAAATAGCTGGCTTCGGACGTTTCCCAAACGGTATCATCAATTGTAGGCAATTCACCTTGAACATATTGCGATCGGAGTACGTTATTGCCAATCGCAGATTCCGGACGTTCTTCAGGCATAAGCGACTTCACATAGTTCGCCAGATGCCAACTCTTTTCATAAACGACCTTCATTGCGTTGTCATACATCTGCTGTTCCGCTGCGGTCAACTCTGTGCCTTCGGCTCGAGTGAGAGCGACGTTAACAGCCTCATCCATCTTTTCATAAAGCTGCCCGGATTCCTCCTCCTCCGCCTCAGTCATTTCATCTTTGTTCTCTAATTCAATGAGGCGGTCAGACTCACCTCCCGTTAGTCCGAAATTCAGGAAACTATCGCCTTCAAAGGCAGGCATTGGTGAACCGGCGATCCCGCCGATGAACCGTTTGAAGATGTCTTCGGCATCAGAACCACCCCGATAAGTCCAACCTTGCGTAAGATTTGCGGGCCAGGTTTGGAAATTCCAAGCATCTGTCAGTGTAGGCGCAGATGTGCCATCCCCACGTCCGATGTTACCGTGGCATTCCACACAACCGAGTTCTGTGTAAAGTCCTTTTCCAATCTCAACACTTTCTTGAGAATAGGGTATTTTCCCTTCCAAGCTAATTTCTCGGGGCGGTGCCTCACGTTCTTTAAATCCACCGTGAAATGTTTTAATATAAGCGACGACTTCCCAGCGATCATTAGCACTTAGAGCAGTTTCCCATCCGGGCATTGACGAACCCGGCATCCCTTCGGTAACAATATCGAAGAGGTCTTGGTCAGTCGGAAGTTCTCCACTCTCTGTAGAACGGATTTTATACAAGCCACGTGTGAAATCTCTGGGTTGCGGGAGCAAATTTTCAGCAGCGGCACCGTCGCCTCGACCTTCCGTGCCGTGGCAGTGTGCGCAGCTTTGCTCATAGACTTCTTTTCCTTTCTCGGAAGCCTCCGGCGCGTTCTGGGCATCCGCTACCGTAAGTATGGAGAACACTCCTAAAATCAGAAACAACACAACCGCAGCAAACCGACAACGGAGGTTTGCGGATCTGAAGTAAAGAACGTTGTCTAACCAACCGTGTGATTTAACGCTTTGCGTCAGACAAAAGATCATTTTTAGTGTGCCTCCCCAAAGGTACGGAATTGATAACCGGTGTAGTCAGACAGAAAGAGGATAACATCCCAAATTTCCTCCTTCGTCAAGTGGTCTTCCCAAATAGGCATTGCGGAATCCCAAGGCGTTCCAGCTGCGGGTAGCCCGGGTCCACCTTTGGCAATTCGCCAAAAGAAGAAAGATTCTTGGAAGTTAGGAATAATCCCCGGGTCTTGGAAATTAGCGGGTAGCGGCTGGAGATACGAGGCAAAATGTCCTTGCCCATCGAGATGATCTCCGTGGCAGGGGAAACAATTCTGATGATAGACGCGCCTTCCATTCTCGACGTGTGCCTTGAACGCCTCCGGATCGTCCTTTTCATAGTGCCGGAAGGGGTTCACGACATCTTGCATCGTGCCAATGACTTCATCTTTGTACGTTAATTCAAGGGGCGGCGATGGATGTGCGTCCCGCGGGCTTCCAGGCGGATTCGCGCGCTGGGCGATAATCGAGTAGGTATAGCCGAGCAGGAACAGCGGAATTAACACAGCGATAACGCGTCGGCGGAGCCGCCGTCTGTCATCGACAAGGGTTTCATGGATTGGCCGCAAGAACTCCCGAAAGAGCGAGTCTTCAACGGAGATATGCACCAAGATCGCGATGATAACCAACCCCATATACATCGCAACCACGCTACCCGGTATCGGTACGGATATGAGACCCCCAACGACAAATTCCAGAAAGACCCAAGAAGCGACCAGAATTATGAGACATATTGTAAAGAGCGACAATCTTTTCATTTTTTTAATTTTTAACTATTTGTTTAGTGTAAAAATAAATTATTCGGCGGAAGCGTCATCTGTCTC
>VXZL01000634.1:0-2255 GCA_009845505.1 Candidatus Poribacteria bacterium
ATATTAAAGACACACCTGATATTAGAAATTTCTTCAAAGACCCAGACTTTCAAACTTTGATTCAAGATGCAGCAGCCCTCTCAGAATTTGTGATGCTCGTTCGGGAAGGTCCCTCGGTGCAAACACGAAGGCCGGAGGATGTTAACCGTGATGGGGTTGTGAACATCCAGGACCTCACCTTCGTTTCGACGCATTTCGGGAAAATCGGAAAGCGCAGTGCCGATGTCAACGGTGATGGGGTTGTGAATATCATCGATCTCACGTTGGTTGCTGGGGCGATATGAACTTTTAGATGGCAATTTGATATAGTAACGTGAGCTTGAAAATAAAATCGTAGGTCGGGTAGAGCGGTAAATACACACGAAAAACCTTAGAATTTGGACAAATAGGTCGTTTTCTAAGACATTTTCTGCCTAAACAGCGATAGCGAAACCCGACATTCCACTTTTATCAAACTCACGTTATAGTACGGAAGATATTGATACTGGACCGGAGGTGTCGCGAGATGGATACAATCCAGCTGCTTCGTGCGGTAGAGAAGAGTAATTCTGAAAAAGTAAAGATGCTACTCAAAAAGGGCGCAGATGTCAATACGAAAGGCGATCTGGGTAATACCCTGCTGCACATCGCAGCGTCGTCAGATGCCCGTGAAGTAGCAGAGATATTATTGAAGAATGGCGCAGCTATAGAAGCAAGGAACGATCGCGAGCGAACCCCCTTACACATTGCGGCAGAGGTCAATCCTTCCCGGGTAGCAGCACTCTTGTTAGAACACAATGCAGATATAAACGCAAGAGATAAAAATGGGGATACACCTTTACACGCCGCGACGTTTTTGGAATTGGAATGGGAAGATGGCCCTCGTACGGCAGAAGCGTTGCTCAAATACGGCGCAGACATTAGCGCAAGGAACAATGCTGGTATTACACCATTGCAGCGGGCGATAGAGCAAGATGCCTCTGAAACGGTGAAGTTGTTGATTAACTACAAGGATAAAATAGGTAAAACTGCGCTGCATCACGCTGCAGCAAAAAATGACGCTGAAACTGTAAAACTCTTATTGGCACACAATGCAGCTATAAACGCAAAAGATAAATATGGGAACACGCCTTTGCACGATGCCGCACGGCAAAACGCCTCTGATACAGCAGTCATCTTATTGGCACACGGTGCGGATATAGAAGCAAAAGATGAATTATTTGGGAAAACACCTTTACACACTGCGGCATGGGAAAATGATTCTAAGATGGTGGAGGTGTTGCTCAACTCCGGAGCAGACATCAATGCACGGGACAATGACAATAGGACCCCTTTGCACCGCGCGGCAATCAGAAATGCAGAAATCGCAAGGGTTTTATTAGCACACGGCGCAGATATAAACGCGAAGGATAAATATGGGGAGACACCTTTACACCGTGCTGTAGAGCAAAACGCCTCTGATATAGTGGAGGTATTGATTAACTTCAAGGATGAGACGGGTAAAACTGCGCTGCACCACGCTGCAGAAAAAGATGACGCTGAAACTGTAAAACACCTCATCAAACACGGCATAGCTATCAACGCAACGGATTCTGCTGGGGCAACCGCACTTCACATTGCAGCAGCGAATAATGCAAAGGCAACCGCACTGATCTTATTGGATAATGGTGTGGATATAAACGCAAAAAATAAAAATGGGTATACATCTTTGCGCCGAGCCGTAGAGGCAAACGCCTCAGATATAGTGGCGTTATTAATTAGTTTCAAGAATAAAACCGGCAAAACCGTACTGCATCGTGCTGCAGCAAAAAATGACGCTGAAACTGTAAAACTCTTATCGGCACACGGCGCAGATGTTAACTACAAGGATAGAACCGGTAAAACCGCATTGCATCACGCTGCAGCAAAAGATGACGCTGAATCTGTAGAACTCCTCATCAAAAACGGCATACGTATCGACGCGACAGATTTTGCTGGGGCAACCGCACTGCATATTGCAGCAGAAAATAATGCCAGGGCAACCGCACAGATATTACTGGATAACGGTGCGGATATAAACGCAAAAAGCAATAGGGACATCACACCTTTACACGCTGCAGCACGACAGAATGCCTCTGAAACCGCAGCCATCTTATTAGAACACGGAGCAGATATAAACGCAGAAGATAAAGATGAGTATAGATATAATAAACCTTTGCATCGAGCCGCAGAGGAAAATGCGTCTGATACAGTAGAAGTCTTATTGGAGCATGGTGCGGATATAGAAGCAAAAGATA
>VXZL01000634.1:2355-13269 GCA_009845505.1 Candidatus Poribacteria bacterium
TTGGAGCATGGTGCGGATATAGAAGCAAAAGATATATTTGGGCATACCCCTTTACACCGAGCTATAGAGGAAAATGCCCATCCAACAGTGAAGATTTTGATTAGTTTCAAGAGTAAAACTTCGCTACATCGTGCAGTAGAGAACAATAGCAGGATTGCGTAAAAACTGATGGAAAATCCGATGCATATTGGAAGATCGGATTAAAACCTCGCGTGCTGCGATTCCGCAGGCGCGCGGTATTCAACATCAAGATGTGGCGTCTCTAAACGGACCTGCCCCTCAAGGCGAGAAGTCAGGCAACTCTCCAATGCCCCACTCACTAACAACGTCCGTTCCGCGGGATACGGCGCGACACCCGTTTCAAAAAGTTCTTCAATCTTGGCAATCAAACACGCCGAATACGTAACGTTCGGTGTCGGCGTTAAGAAGAACTGCGTGGACACCGGCACGGGTTCGTCCTTCAGTTTCGCGGCAAAGCAGTAATCTCGGACCGCACCGTTGAGCATCAAAAGCACTGCTTTCAAACCATCGTTGTATTCAATGAAACACAGGTTTGGATGTCTTTGAGATACTGCTGATTGTTTTGACAATTGGGTTTTTGCATGATATAATAACTTTGTTGGTTTGCTTATTGGCAAACGTCGTGCTTAACAACCTTGCTTCATGAGACACAGTTCGGACACGAATGCAGAAACGTATCTACATTGAGACGACAATTCCGAGTGCCTACTACACGTTGCGAATGGACGCAGGCTCGCTCGCTCGACAACGGTTAACTCGGCAGTGGTGGGAGGAATATGCAAATCAATTTATTCTGACTTCCAGTATTGCTGTCGCTACCGAACTTAGGCGAGCGAGAAGCAAAGTAACGCAAGAGCGGCTTAAGTTACTTGAAGGTGTTGAACTGTTCGCTAGTACCAACGAGATTCAGCGAATTGCACAAGTCTATATTGATAAGTTAATAATGCCTCAAGATCCGCTTGGAGACGCGCTTCACCTTGCAATTGCCTCGTTTCATAAAATTGACGCATTACTCACATGGAATTTAGCACATATTGCTAACCCGAACAAATTTGATTTCATTACGCAGATTAATCGTGAATTGGGATTACCGATGCCCTTATTAACAACGCCTCTGAATTATTTAGAAGGGACAATCTAAAATGAAGAATGCTCACCTCATCAATAACGAAGAAATGAGCGAGGTCGTTAAGGAGGTTCGCGAAATACGCCATAAAATCTCTGCAGAATGTGGACATGATCTCGAACGGTTAATTGCTTATCACCGAGAAATAGAGAAGGAATTGCGGAAGTCTGGCAAATATAAGTTCGTCGAGTCTCCGAATGATAAACCTGAACCTTTAAAGACTGAAGCCGCGGATTAAGAAAACTGCAAAGTCAATCAACGCCGTGCATGCTGTGATTCCGCAGGCGCGCTATACACAACGTTAAGATGTGGCGTCTCTAAACGGACATGTCCCTCAAGGCGAGAGGTTAGACAACTCTCCAATGCACCGCTCACCAATAACGTCCGTTCCGCGGGATAGGGCGCAATACCCGTTTCAAAGAGCTCCTCAATCTTGGCAATCAGACACGCCGAATAAGTGACATTCGGCGTCGGCGTTAAGAAAAACTGCGTGGACACCGGCACCGATTTGTCCTTCAGTTGTGCAGCGAAGCAGTAATCTCGGACTGCACCGTTGAGCATCAGAAGCGTCGCCTTCAAACCGTCGTTATATTCAATAAAATAGGCAGACGGATTTTCAACGAGTCGGTAGATTTCGCCATTAGCAATCATATCCTGCGTTCTGCCGTCTTCATCTGTTAAACCACACGGCGTATCACTTCTCGAAAGTGCTGCTTCCAATAATTCTATAGACCAGCGTCTGTCTTTCCCCGCCTCCCAGACAGCGTCACCCTCAATCAACTGCACCGCAGCGACTCCAGTTTCGCCGCCCTTTCGGCGTTCTACCATACACTGCATCGCCTCCAAGGCGTGATAGTCCATCGGATCCGAACCGCCAACGCCTACCATAAGTGCCTCTTCTATTTCACATTCCAAGGGCAATTCAACATCCGGCAACCGCCACGTGACGGGCAACGATGAACCTGCCAAAACCCCAAAAACGAGACGATGTCCATCGTCCACCATCTCTTTTGCTTTCTCAAAGCTGTAGGAGAGATGTTTATCGTTGTAGATAGGCACGGCACGTCCATCTTCCTCAAAAACCTTGACGCACGCTTTGAAGAATTCATACCGTGGATAGAGGACTTGATCTTTCTCATTGCGTGGATATTCGCCGTGTTCACCGATGAGTAGCACGGCATCCACCGCAAGTTCATCACCCCCACATCGGAGTGCTTCAGCAATCGTAGGATAGACGGAGAAACCGAATTCTCTGGCACGGTCAAGGCTCTGATCGCCTTCCGGGTTCTGATCAACAAACAGCGAAACAACTTTCATATCCGGACGGTGCCATCTGCCCTCAGTCGGATAGCCAACAAGAAAACGGTCTGCAAAGTGTTGCGCGTGCGATAGATAACGATAAATCGTAGCAATAACTGCAATGCGTTTCATGCGCTTAGGTCCTCCAAAAGGTTGACGTTTCGGTGGATTGATAGGCGATGTCTAAATGGAGTGTCTCCTGTCGTGTGCCTTCGGCAAAGAGACTGTCAACGCCTGCTGCGACAAGGCCCGTCGTTAACAACGTGCGTTCAACCGGATAGGTTGCCTTGCCTGTTAGGAACATCTGTTCGATGTTGTGAACCAGTGGCGAAAAGAAGTTCGCCAACGTCGTCCGTGCGGGCGGCATCGGGAGATACATCTGTGTTGAAAGGATCTCATCGTCCGACCCGATATAGGCGGCAAAGTTGAAGTCCTGCACCAATCCGTTCATCAGAATCATCGTAGATTTCAAGCCATCGTTGTGTTCATATTGATAGGCGATCGGATCTTTCACAATCTCCTTCAATTCGTCGATATTTGGAAACGGATTGTTAAAACCGGGACGCGAAGGTGTAAGTGTATGGCTCCGACAGAGTGCACTCTCAAAAAGTTCACGTGACCAGCGTTCAGTGTGGTGTGCTTCCCAGAACGCATCGCCGCGGTATGCCTGCAGCCATTTGACACCGCTCTCGCCGCCTTCGCGCCGTTCCACCATACACTGTAAAGTCTCCAGGGCGTGGAAATCGTAACTATCCACGCCACCGTAACCAACGCATACCGCTTCGGATACCGATACACCAAGCGGCATGTCGATAGACGGCGTGCGCCACGTAACCGGTAGTGAGGAACCTGCCATGAATGCGAAGTCCATGTTTTGAAAGATGTCGTACATCTCTCTCGCCCACTCCCAATTCCATGAGAGGTGTTTATCATTGAAGGCTGGCACCCCGCGCCCACTCCGTTCAAACACTTCAGCCATCTGCTTGAAATGCTCATAGCGCGGATAGAGGCGTTGTCCTTTTTCGTTGGTTGGATATTCACCGTGTTCACCAATGAGTAGCACACCGTCAACAGCCAATTCCTCGCCGCCAAGGGTGAGTGCTTCCGCTATTGTCGGATACCCCTTTACGGATGGGAAACGTTCCAATCGGTCGCGACTGAGGTCGTTGTCATTGACCTGTTCGACGTGGAGGGAGACGAGATCCATTGGCGGGTGGTGGTGTCGGCTGTTCCAGCCGTAGCCTTCCAAGAATCGGTCGACGATGTGCTGGGCGTGTGCGTATTTGTGATAGATTGTCGCAATCGCTGCGATTTTGGGCCGTGTTGTCATTTTTCCCCTTTGGACTTCATAGTGATTCATCGCTCTTTCTGCAATCTTAATAAAAGCATCACCAAATTTTTACAAGTTTTCCAACTATTTGCAAAACTTGGATTATCGTTGCATCTGGCATGTCCCCTGCGTACTTGACGCGTCTTTCCCACCAATCCAGACTCTTAATGTGATCGGCTTGGATGACTCCGGTGAGTTCAAGAATGCCAGTGTTATCCCTATTGCGAATTTCTACCCCTGGAGGGATCGCTACATCAAGGTCTACACGATAAGGCTTCCGACTCGTTGTAATGGGACACATAATCGCCAGCCACAATCTGCGATTGTAGAGTTCTTCAGATAGGACAAGGGCCGGACGCTCTTTTGCTTGCTCGTGTCCTGCTTGTGGATTGAAGTCAATCCACACTACGTCACCATGTCGTGGAACGTACATAGTTAATCTCACCATACTTCTTTGCCTACTGGCGGTCCCGTATTGACTTCAGCGGAGGCACAGGGTTCTGGTTCTCTGGTTGTAGGTTCTGGTACTTTAGCTAAGAGTTCCTCTAATGTATAATTCGGAGGCGGCACGGGTCCCCGCCGTTCTTTCTTGGGTGGAATGTTGCTGTTTGGTGTTTCAACCTTATCGCTCCATAGGTCGAGTTTTGGCTCCTTGCTTGTAATTTTCGCGGGTGGACAATTCGATTTTTTCATGAGTTAGCCCCTTTCCCATCCTCTGGCGGCGTGCTATTGTTTTGCAGTGAGAATAAATATGTCGCAACTTGTGTTGTAGTATAACAATATCACAATTCTGAAGGAAAACGCAATGTTTTTCGGTTTTCGGTTGATTGTTGGTGTTCAGGTCATTGTACTTTCAGCGGTCAATGGATAGTATCCAAACTTACGAACTTTGACAAGGACGGACTTTCCTCCCTCACCTGAGGACATGGACTTCCAGTCCGTAAATTTTATAATAATGCGGCACAAGAATCTGCCTACGGCGACGGTATTGTAGAATCGACATTTAGCGGCTTCTCAATGAGTACAACCGGTGCTTGGCAACAATCACAATTCCCCGGAGCAACGGCGCGGATGTAGCACGTATCGCAGTAGTAGTAGAGTTCATGTACAACACCATTCTTAATGGAAGAGAATCGGATAACCTCCAGCAGTTGCGTATTTGGAAAGACGCGACCGTTGATAATTAGGTCTTTCTCATGCAGTCGCTCGTCAACAAAGAATGCCTCAGCTAACGATGTACGCAAAAGCGTGTAGTATTTGCCTGCCTCCGTCTTGACCCCATATAAATGCGGATGGGTTTTAAAGCGTTCTACATTGTAGTGCGTGTGCATCTCTTCCGCTAAGCAGACAATATTTCCTCGGAGTTCAACTTCCTTTGGTTTTTGCTCTTCCGTTGGCGGTGTGGCTCCGCTCATCAATAGACTCAAGATGATGAGAAAGGGAACCAATATTTGAAAATTACGCATCGTTTGCCTCCTTCTTTGCCCAGCGATTTGGACCCGGTCCGGGTTGGTGTTCATCGCGAACCCGTTTAAATTCCTCAGGCGTGGTAACAACATCTTCAGGGCGTAGCCGACTCCGCGCGAGAAATCCTGCTTCCGGTTGATAACCGGTCGGTTTCGCGGCATCCTGATAGCGCGAATCTACGCTCCATCTAACTTGATGGCTAACGTTCGGAATGGAGCGGTGCGGCGTGAGGTTAGTAAGCAGGAGGACACTGCCGAACTTGACAGGAACCACAACCGGATCGACTTCGGGTAATGCATCATCCGGTATTTCAAGATAAAAACGTTCAGAATGACGATGTCGGAACACGCCGTCCCGATGAGCGTGCGGGATGACTTCCATGCATCCGTTCTCAACAGTCGCATCTATCAGTGGGATCCAGATTGTGAGTTGTAAAACCGAGTCACATTTAGGCTCCATATAACCCGCGTCCTGATGCCATGGGACGAGCGTGCGATCGTGCTCAGGGAGTTTTGGGCGGACTCGGTATGCCGGATGACACATAATCTCCGGTCCGACAAGCGATTCGGCAATGTCCAGCAGTTTCGGATTGATGAGGAGGTCAAAGAGGGCTGGACCCGTGTGTGCACCGCTAAACACTTTCTGAAACACAGTCGGAGATTGCGCTGTAATTTTTGCCAGACGCGTGTCGAAGCCTTCCGTTTTGAACTCAGCGTCGATTTCGCCTGCAGCATACAGCTCTGCTGCGCCGGTATCGACAATTTCTTCAAACTCGGCGATGAGCGGATTGAGGTCCTCTGGAGCAAGCGCATCTTCGAGTAACAGGTAGCCGTTTTCGTTAAAATCTTGGATTTGAGAGTCGGTTAGTACTTTCATAATCTATCTTATATTTCGACGAGTTCAATCAGGATGCCGTCTGGATCCTTCGCGCACGCAACACCTACAGCATCAGGCGCGCTTATGGGTTCGGACAAGAATTCGACCCCCTTCTGTTTTAGGTTTTCAATGGTCTGTTGAATATCACTAACAAAAAAGGTCAGCCAACGGACACCTGCCGAGAATTCGCCTGTAGGTGTTGGTGGCGGTGATTCGATGTCCATCAGTTTTATGAGTGTGTTGCCCGCCTTAAGACGGACCTGACGAAAGCCTGTCGGTGCCAGTCCCACGTCGCGCGCGAGAGCCTCTGGAATCTCCAATTCCAATACAATCTCAAGTCCCAACTTGTTGTGATAGAAGTCCAGCGATTCGGCGAAATTGCTACAGGTGATGGCGATGTCAATAATCGGGTGCGATAAATTTAGCACAAATTTTTAACCTCCTACAAGAGCGAAAATTGCTTCTCGGAATTGACCGAGCGGACGGGCGTTATAAGTGAGGTCTACGGGAACGACAATTCTTCCTAATGCTTCACAGTACCGTGGAATCGGAATCGAAAAGTCAATGTGTCCATCTGCTTTCGGGGGGATAGTTGTGTGTGCAGGGTCGATTTCCACATCCCACGCTGGCGGAAGCATCGGTTGAGCAGTTGCTGTACGCGGTTCAGATGAGTGGTTCGTTATCTCCACGCGTAACTGTGCCGTTTCCCCCGGTGTGATTTCCTGTTCATAAGGATAGCAGCGGACCCAATGTTCGTCCATGCCGTAATTCGCATGGTCCCACGGAAAGAGAGCAGTGTAACATCTTTCACGTTCAGCGAGTGTGCCCAACATGCATTCAATTTCGGCATCGGTAAAATCAAACGCTGGATTGACATGGCAGTTGAAAATATGTGTAGGTTCGAGTTGCTGAATCAGACGTATACATTTTTCATAGCCGACATCCTCACCGAGTAGGTTCCGGTTGCCGGAACAGTAGTCGTCAATTCCCGACATTGTGAAGGAGTCACCACCAAAGAACATCCGTACGCCGTGTCCCTCAACGAGTAGACCGGCGTGATAATAGGTCTGTCCCGGAAAATGGTAGGCGGTCATCGTGAACTCGTTCCACTGCCACGCATCGCCGTCGTGGGTGATGCGATCAACTCGCGTGACGGCAGGTGAAATGCAGGGGAGGCGGAAGCCAATTGGATTTGTGATAATCCTTGTGACGACTGAATCTGTTATCGTTTCACAGGGGAAAGTCGCTTGAAATTCGGGGATAGCGTCAACATGGTCATCGTGATAGTGCGTTACCCAAAACTGTGTGACCTCTGAGATTTCGTTGTCCGCTTGCAACTGCTGAATCTGTTTGATGACGTGTGGTGAACCGCAATCCATCACGAACGCCTCACCGGTTTCGGAGATGATGAGCCACGTCGTCCCGAAGTGACGCAAAAATTCGGGAGGTGGTTTGCCATCTCGGATAGGCATGTGTCCCGTGCGTCCCTCAAACTCGGTAAAAAGTTTCGGAAAATAGTGCCGAAGTGCGGAGATTGAGACGTATCTATCGTAGCAGTCTGCCAATCGATGAAGAAGTACGTCAATTACCTTGTCGGGGTCTCTCATAACAACACCGTGCGTCGGAATGAGTGCTGTCGGCGATGCGTCGCGGACCTTTTCAAGGCTCTCTGTTAGTTCGTCCCTCGCGCCGAGAAACCCGTGATAGTCGCTCGTCTGTTGTCCCTTTTGTAGACTATAGAGTTCCCACAACTGACCTTCGTCATAAATGAGATCGCCACAGAACGCGAAGCGTTCACCATCAACAGCAATGAGATAGGTGACACTTCCATCGGTATGTCCTGGTGTCTCAAGAACTTTCAATGATGCCGGACCCCATTTAATCTCTGCACCTTCGATGAATGTATCGGCTACACGGATGGGGTTAGCGAGCATGAGATTGTGTGGATGGTAGTTGTAGAGGTGCCATCGGTATTGCGGATCGTT
This sequence comes from Candidatus Poribacteria bacterium, assembly GCA_009845505.1. Taxonomy (GTDB): domain Bacteria; phylum Poribacteria; class WGA-4E; order WGA-4E; family WGA-3G; genus WGA-3G. The sequence goes on from VXZL01000634.1 coordinate 10,460, forward strand.
CCAAAAGGTCTTGACCTCGCTGAACCACGCCGCCTCTTTCGCTGGGACGCCGACACGGGTGTTATCAGGTATCGAAAACCCTGATGTGTTATCACGATGGTGGTGAGTGAAAAGCACCTGATCAATACCGGTGATACCGAGTTCTGTGAGTGTCGTGTGGAGGGTTGTACCACTTGGGTCAATGAGGAGTGCCCGATTTCCGTCGCGGAGAATGCCTGTGTTGACATGTCCGTGATGGACGTATAGGTGATAGCTGAGTTGGGAAAATTGGGTCTCCATTGGGTATCCTCATTCTCGGAACCGATCTCATAGAAACACTGCCGGTGAGACTTTAAAAGTCTCTGCTAAAGCGTGAATGTGCATGACTGTCAAATCCCGTTCACCTTTAAGAATCTCCTTGACAGCATCAGGAGAACCGAGTGCAGGCAGGTCTGAGGGTTCAAGTTGGTGTTCTTCCATTAAAAACTTAAGCACTTCAACACCACTACACTCAGGGATTGGATGATGTTTCTCCTCGTAGGCGTCGACAATTGTGCCGAGTGTATCAAGGAGTTCATAAAGTGGGTGTTGCTCGTCGGTCCCCACTTCATCAATCAACGCGTCTAATGTGGCAATAGCTTTATCATATTCTTTTTCATCACGAATCGAAAAGAGAGGTTGAACGATACGCCAGTGTATCTGAATATCTTCTGCAATAACGCTCATGTTTTCCATTCTCCTCTGTTATATTCATCATGTGTTAGCACATGGCGAACATAGACTTTTCCGCGATTGAAATGAATGGAGACAATCAATCGATATTTATTGCCGCCGATGTTAAACACAGCCAAATTGTCAACAAAATCTACGCTTGGAAACACTGCGCGCAATTCAATAAAATTTCCAAACGAACTCTTGGTGATAAGTGTGAACCAACGCCTAAGCGGCGTTTGACTGTTAGGAAGTTTTTCCCAGAATTCGCGCAGTGCCTTTTTGCTAATAACGTGCATCCTTTTTCCAAAGGTTACGCCTCTGCGAATTGCGGTCTGCCGAGGGCATCCGTTCTACCTTGTCGTTTGTAGTGCGGCAAGTGTCCATTCGCATCGGCTAAAATCCGCTCTTTCGCAAGCGCGATCCGATCAGCACCTTGGTCAACGATATTGTGTTGACACGCTACATCTGCCTCAAGGTCAAACAGTCGGACATCGTCCTGGAAGTCAACGCTGGAGAAATACCAGCTCCTCGCGTCTTTATACCAAACGGAGTTGACATAGCGACAGGTGAGGTACTCACGAGATTCCCAGCCGTTTTTTCCTTCTACGAGTGATAATAGGTTCTGCCCTTGTATTTCACCGGCAGGTTCAACTTGGCTGGCTGCCATCACAGTAGCAGGCACATCGAGCGTATAGACGAATTCATCGCAGGTCGTACCGGCATTGACACCTGACGGATGGCTAACCATCATCGGAATATCCATTGTGCCCGGATACATGAAGTTAGCAGGTTTCCCAGTGGCTTTGTCTGGATTCTCTGCAAAGTTTGTCCCATGGTCTGCAAGGAAGATGATGAGTGTGTTCTCGCGCAATCCAAGACGATCAATGGTATCCACTAACTTTCCGAACCATGTATCCACAAGAGTTACCAAACCGGCGTAGTTGGCTTTAACGCTTGGGAGTCTATCTTCAAGTTCCTTATCGTTGAGTGAACCGTAGGGAAGATTGAGACAGATAGGCTCGCGATCTTCGCGTTTGCCGTAGAGATCGTAGTAGTGGATGGGTGCTTCCCATGTCTCGTGCGGTGTGAAACTATCGACATAGAGATAAAATGGCGTATTTTTATGGTTGTGTTCGACGAATTCGATGGCGGAGCGGAATAACCTCGCGGCGTGCCACGTCTCCTCCGGACGTTCGGGTTGGACGTTCACAATATGGGCGCGAATGCGTTCTGGATTTCCACGGTAACGAGAGATGAGCGCGGGATCAGCGTGTGCAGCGCCCCGATACCTATCCTCGGCTTGACCCCGGACGAATTCCCACTGCTGGAAGCCTCGCGTAAAGTTCATACCCGGCACGAAATAGTGCGGGACATCAGCGAAGAAACCCGTATGATACCCGTTTCGGACAAGTGATTCAGCGATTGCGGGTTCATCAGAGGACATCGGTTGCCAGCCGGGGGTATAAACATTGTCCCACGGCACGGGGGTATAAGTGCTGAACGGATAGGCACGTCTGCCGGTATGTAGCGTCCGGCGCGTCGGGATTGTCGGTAAACATTCCGGGTGCGCGTTTGTAAATCTGACGCTCTGTTCGGCGAACCGTGCCAAATTCGGTGTGTGAATCCAATCATTGCCGTAAGGACTGAGATATGCTGTTCGAAGTGTATCCGAAACAACCACAACTATGTTCCAACTCATTTATTGACCTCCACGGGATAAGAAATGAAGTGTCTCTTAAATCTTGGCTAATGCCAGCAGCCATGCAACAACGGCGCGTGGCGATCCTGACAGGTAGCCGTACCCTCGCCCAGGGCACTTGAACGACACTTGGTGCTAATTTAAAAAACGGAATAGTCGAAAACGAGAACGTCCTCAACAAGCGGACGAATATGTTCGCTTGCTATCTGACGGTGAAAAGGATGGGGTAGATAGGCATCGCGTGCTGCTTCGTCTGTAAAGCGGACGATAAAACCGTACGCATACCCTTGGCTTTTCCCTTCAGGACTATTATTCGTGCCAGCGGTTATGGATGCGATGCCGGGGATTTCGTCAGCCATGCCCAAGAGGGCATCGGATAATGTCTCCAGTTCCGCTTCGGTAACCTCCGATTTTAATC
>VXZL01000669.1 GCA_009845505.1 Candidatus Poribacteria bacterium
CTTGGGTTCTTCACCAATTGATTGAAATTTATGTATTCATCGTTATAGGAAATGCCATTCTTTCTTGGTTTGTTTACGGCACGCAAAATTCAACTATCAGGCAAATCTATTGGTGGACAAGTCGTATCGTAGATCCAGCTTTGACCCCGATTCGTAGAGCACTTGGACCCAGGACTCGAAATCTCGGTATCGATATTTCGCCTTTTATCCTAATTTTTCTGCTAATGATCTTGAAAGGGCTGTTCTAACCATAAACAGACGGAGGGCGCAATCCGCTTGATGTCGTTAAAAACTGAAATGCAATCTGCATAATAAACGGGACCTCACCAGAAGTCGATTCGCCAAAACTGTAAGTGCTTCAGGGACAAGCATACGAAAAATATGAAACAGGGAAATTCCGCCGCAAAAAGCGCGACACGTAAACAGGGCAAAGCAAGCAAGGGACCAGAAAACGATTTGCTAACCGACCAAACACGAGAGAAAGTGATTTTGGATACTTGGGCAAATGCCAATATTCATGCCGTAGTGAACAAAAAGACGAACACGGCAAGCGTCAAGACGCGGCAGACGCACCACAGTTCTGAAACCCAAGCTTATGTCCTACGCGAGATGCCTACACCGGTCCATCTGCTAACCCTTGAAACGCTTTGTAGGAAGATTTGTCAGGACATCTTTCTCAAGGCTGAGTTAATGCAGGGGCATCAGGTCACATACGTCCCGGCATGGGAGACCTATCCGCTCTGGATTGAAGAACAGGTCATCGCAGCAGCAAAATCGAAATCTCCGCTCAAACTCTCTGTCCTCCGCAAAAGGTGTCGTGCCCGGCACAAACAGGAATTAGAAATCCAAAAACAGAAATTCTATCAACTTGGTATCTTTGCTGATTGGGATACTTCACAGAAGACGCTTGAATCGCGGCAAGAGGCAAGACTCATTGCCCTTATTAGCCGCTTACGAGATTCTGACTACCTCCACGATCTACCCCAACTGAGTCCGTGGTGTCCCAAATGCACAATCCCGCTGAACGAAGCAAATCTCATACAGATGCCAACAAAAGCATTGAACGGCTATGTAAAGTTTCCATTTAATGTGGGGTTGGAGGCATTTGGTACCAACGTCTTTTTTGCAGTGCAACTGCCATATCTCCGAGAAATAGCATGGACTACGGAACTCGGGATTAACGAGAACACTACCTATTGGCTTACGCAATTCGCAGATGAATTTCTGCTCTTTGCTGAACCCCAGTTGAAAAATTTTTGTCGGCGTCTTGCCAAAGGACAGCAGCGCCCCAAGCGTGTTAAAGAAATCAAAGCCGTTGAGCTCACACAGTACACCGTAGCACATCCACTCTTTCCATCAAAAGCGTTAAATATCACACTCGTTCCGCAACCTCTCCCTGAAAAACTGTCTAACTCGCAACCAACACCGTTTTTAAAATCTGGTGTTCTGCCGCTAAATCCTGCCCACGATCAACTCAGCTACGACCTCGCTCAAGAACTAAATATAGCCTCTACACCCATTTTCGATGAAACAGGAAGACTCACAGAAGAAGCCGGGCAACTGTGTGGCTTGTATTTATTTGATGCAGAAAAATTCATTATCCCTCAATTGGAAAGATTTGGATACCTGCTGAAGACCTATAACGAAGAACGGCGTGAACTTCACTGCCCACGCTGCGAAGAATTAGCAGTCTTTCGCCCATGTTCAAAATGGGTATTTTCCGTTTCCAACAACCACGCCACTTTCCAACTCCTCAACGCGCAAGACCATTGGGACAATTATGCGAATACTGAGCACAAAAACATTGCTGATGTCCGAAAGGCTGTCTCAAATTTCAGAGACTTACAGGTTTCCGCACAACGTCAATGGGGAATGCCGTTACCAATCCTTCTCTGTGACCAGTGTGACGAACCGCTCACGGATAAAAACACACTGAGTGCCATTCGGAATTCCATTCAGCGCGGCTTCGAATCTTGGTTCCGATTAAGTGTTGAGGAACTCCTACCTACCGATACACACTGCTCGAACTGTGACTCAAGCGAATTCCGCAAAGAAGCTACACTGATTGACGGACATTTCGCAAATTTACTCCAAACTATTGATAACTCTGATTTCAAGAAAGCACTCGGTGGTTCCACAAGCGTCATGTTTGTTCCACAACCAAGCACGAGTGATGCTGAGTGGATAAAATGGTTAGCCGAGATCAGCGTTATTTCCGCTGCACTTACCAGAAGTCGTCCAATTAAAGAAATTCAACCTTTTAAGCAACTAAAACTTAACATAATGCCTAAAATTGGCAGCGAAATTGAAATCGACGACACTTTCCTAAACAAATATCCAGCGGATGTTTCGCGCCTCGTTGCTATAACACCTAATCTCAGTACACAGCAAATTACCCAGCAACGACTTGAGAAAGTTGCCGAAGACCTTCTAATGGAGTATCAACAACTACAAACCTTGTTTGAACACATCAGCGTCCTACTCCACGGTTCGCTCCCAAGTGAAGGACACAACACCAAAAATCGAAATAGCAACAAAGATGATGCCAGTCACGCTCACCTTCCGAGCGCGCCCACAGAACTGAATATAAATAGTACTGACAGCTCAACCGCTGATAAAAATTTAACTATTGATGCGCTTGCGGTAAACGTTACCGCACAACTTCTGCAAGACATAAGACAGATTTACGAAAATGGGCAGTTTCATGAAACCTGGAAAATGTTAACCGATTTTTGTGCACAAGATCTCAGTTTCTATGTGCACGCTATCGAATCCCGCGATGCCACACCACCTCACGCAGCATACGAGGCACTCACACAAATCAGCATCGCGTTGCTTCAACATTTCGCACCTCTGACACCCTTTTTGGCAGAACATTTCTATCGATTGATTTCTGTAGATAACAAAACCGATAACCATAGCATTTTTCAAAAGAACTGGCATTCAGTGTCGCCTGCAATTCGGCAAAGTCTGCGGGCTTCCCAGACGAAGAAAAATGATGCAAAAGCGGAATGGGAGGCACTTAGAAATGCCCACAATACAGAAGGGTAAAAAATTTAGCTGGCAGACCGCTATCCCGTTAATCAGCGTAGCAATACCGATGCTAATACTTGATTGGACCAGCAAATGGCTCGTGCAAATGCATATCACTCAGATTACAGAGGTAATTCCGATTATCCCTGGCTTCTTTAATTTGCGGCACGATAGAAATACTGGCGCGGCTTTCGGTGTGCTTGCTGGACACAGAATCTTACTTATTTTGATTACCCTTGCCGCCTTAGTCTTTATCTTCGCGTACTATCTACGATTTAAGGAGAGCCGTTGGATGCAAATCTCGCTCGGTTTTCTGCTTGGAGGCGCCATTGGAAACTTCATTGATCGTATCCGTTTGGGTGAAGTCGTTGACTTCCTTCAATTCGGCATAGCAAGCAAGGGACTGTTTTGGCCAACCTTCAACATTGCCGATGTCTCAGTTTGCATCGGAGCGGGTATGCTAATCGTTTATCTCTTCCGCAATCGTAATGAGACCTATCAAAGTTGACTTTCTGGAGTCGCAGAAACAGGCTCGTGAGCTTATTAAGAAATCAAATACCACTTTTATCAGGGACCTAACGTATGTATAAATTCACCATTCAGTTACTCGCGCTCAGCTTAATCGCCCTTTTTTTGGCATCCGAGGCAACGGCACAATTTCAACCCCCTCCAGATCAGAAGACGCAAGAAGAGCATCCAGAGGACTATAGTGAAAGCGCGTTGCGCCGCTTTGAGATTATCACTTTAAGTTCACTGCCGTTCGTCGCTGTTCACAGTTACGCCATCGTTCGTGGTATAAAAATGTACACTGAAAATCAATTCGCACCTGAGTTATCCCCTGCGGACTATCGGATCATCGGCGCCGGTGCCGTCTCTTTATCTCTGTTTATCGGATTATGGGATTGGTTACATACCCGCAAAGTAGACCGTTCTGCCCCGCGTATCCCTGAGCGAACACCGCCTGAACCCCCCGAAGAGGAAGAACCTACTGAAGGCCCAATCGCTCGCCTATCAAACACCACGCCTTATGCAGCAAAATACAGAAATAGGTCTCTACACGAATCAATGAACAAGGGACTGAACAGATGGGCAAGCGAACCGGCTGCCGGTCTCGCTATACCGCTCCTTCAAATTCGTTTTTGAATTCGGTTAATCTGTCGAAAAACTGCACAACTATAAAATGCGCATTCTCTTTATGGGGACCAGCGAATTTGCTGTTCCAGCACTCAGAGCACTCATTTCAGGCGATTTTGAACTTATCGGTGTTGTCACACAACCCGACCGACCAAGCGGGCGCGGAAAACGACTCAATTCATCACCCGTCAAAGTCGCCGCAACAGAACACAAACTCCCTATCTATCAACCTGAACGGGCGAGGAAACTGAACTTCGTGCGTACGCTTAAGGACCTCGCGCCGGATGTAATTGTTGTCGCCGCTTTCGGTCAACTTTTGCCACAGACAGTCTTGGACATCCCGCCATGTGGAACCATCAACCTACATCCTTCTCTCCTCCCGAAGTACCGTGGTGCTGCACCGATCCAGTGGGCATTAATCAATGGAGAAAGCGAAACGGGTGTGACGCTTATGTTACTGGATGCGGGTGAAGATACTGGCGATATTATCTGCGCTGAACGAATTCCCATCAGAGATGGGGATACGGCTTTAACGCTGACTGAACAGTTAGCCACGCTTGGTGCGAAACAACTTGTTCAGGTGCTATCAAAGATGCCGAAGAACGCGCCACCTCCAGCAACGCCGCAGAACGACGCGGCGGCAACACATGCCCCGCGGCTGACAAAGGAAACTGGACACATTAACTGGAATCAACCGGCAGTCGCAATCCACAATCTTGTGAGAGGGACAGCCATCTGGCCAGGTGCGTATACTTTCTTCCGCGAGAATCTTCGGCTTAAGATCGTTGATTGCCAACCAGAGACACAAGTATCTGCTTTACCACCGGGAACCCTTGAAATCGTAGATAGACAAAAACTATTTGTCGCCACAACAGAAGGAACACTCCAACTCCTGCAAATCCAGCCAGCAACGAAAAAAACGATGGAAGCACGCGATTTTATCAACGGGTACCAACTCCGAACAGGCGAGCGATTCTTGGAACACATACAACAATGAATAGCCTTAATAATACTCTATTCGCTACATTCAAAGTCTTGCTCTATCTCTTAATTCTGCTTGGTATAGTAGGTTTGTTGATTGTCTTCATTATTATCCCAAAATGGATTCGGACTGAGGAGGTGCTTGTCCCCAATATCACCGGCAAAACCTACTATGAAGCCATCCGTATCCTTGACGATGCCGGCCTCCAACCTGCAAAAACCATCCAAGAAGCGAGTAGTGATGCGCCTAAGGGTGAAATCGTTGCACAAAATCCGCAAGCCAATTTTAGAATCAAGTACTACCAACCCGTCCATATCACAGTGAGTATTGGTGTGGAATTAACGCCTGTCCCGTCTGTCATTGGTAAATCACAGGAGGCGGCTTTTGATGCACTTACATCTGCTGGATTTCGCCCAAATCGGGTATCGTCTGTCCATTCTGAAAATTATGTGCAAGGCACCGTCATTGCGCAGACACCACCGGAAGGTGGAGGTCAACGGCGCGGAAGTTCAGTCAATCTTCTCGTGAGCCGCGGCTCGACCCCACAATCCATACAACTCCCGAATTTCCAAAGCCAACTCGCTAACGATGTCGTGTCTACACTCGAAGGGGTCGGACTAAAAATTGAAACACAATATAGCTCACATCCGACAATCCCGGAAGGGGCAATTATTACCCATAAACCCGCAGCCGGCGCGATGGTCCAAACAGATGACCTTGTTCTTTTAGAAATTAGCGGGGTAAGAACAAATGAAAATATTGGTAAACCTCTACCCTTCAAACACACTGTCAGTGAGGAAGGCAATTTGTCACGCCATATCAAAATTGTTATAATTGACGATTATGGTGAACGCACTGAAATAAATCAACGTTATGCACCGGGCACAGTGATTGATTTGGAACGAAAAGCGGTGCGGGTCTTCGGAAAAACACGGGTGCTTATCTACGAAAATGGTGAAAAATTACCTGAAGTGATTTATAATTAAGAAAAACTGAGGAGAACGGAAATTCCTACACCTAAGATTGCCCCCTCACTACTCGCCGCCGACTTTAGTTGCCTCGGTGAAGAGGTCAAACGCATCGTCGCCGCTGGTGCTGATATGCTGCATTTCGATGTAATGGACGGTGAATTCGTTCCGAATTTTGGTATCAGCCCGCCCTTCATCGCTGCCGTGCGCCAAATAACACAGGTCGCTTTTGATGTCCATATTATGGTGACGCACCCGCTCCGCTATATCGACGCACTTGCTGCAGCAGGTGCTGATATAATCACCTTCCACATCGAAAGTGAAGACGATCCAGAAATGGTAATTGCCGCAATTAAAGCACACGGACTTAAAAGTGGACTCGCACTTTCGCCAAAAACACCGATCTCCACAGTTATACCGTATCTCTCGGATATTGACTTAGCCCTACCAATGAGCGTTGAACCCGGATTCGGCGGTCAAGCCTTCCAACACAATGCCCTTGAGAAAATAGCAGCATTGCATCAAATGAACCTGAAACTGGAGCAGCCGCTTGAGATCTCCGTCGATGGCGGTGTAACTACAGAAATCGCACCCCTTGCGACTCGTCAGGGCGCGACGATCCTCGTGGCAGGCACTGCTATCTTTAGCAGTGAACAACCGCGGGCAGTCATTGAAAAGCTTCGTAGTGCTGCAGCTTAACGCGTTGGCACCAAATCTCTATAGTATAAAGGGGGACCATAACAGATGCACACCTTCTATGTTCCACCCTCTCAGATTGACGCTGAGATTGCTACTATTACCGGTTCAGAGCAGCACCACCTCCGCAATGTCCTACGTATAACGTCCGGAGAGACTATCCGAATTATTGATGGACAAGGCAACGTCTACACCGCGGAGATTCTTGACACATCTACAAACCGTTCTTCAAGCATCGCGCGAATTCAGACCCACGAATGCCGGGCACCGCTCTCGCCAACTCTCACACTGTTTCAAGGACTCCCCAAAAATGACAAAATGGAGATGATTCTCCAAAAAACAACAGAACTCGGTGTTACACAAATTGTACCCCTCCACTCGGAACGCGCCTTACAAAAACCGAGCCAAAACCGATATGAGCGTTGGCACCGCGTCCTCATCTCTGCCACAAAACAGTGTAAACGCGCCTGGTTACCTGAGTTAAGCGAAGCACAGCAGTTTGAGACTTCTCTCTCACAACTCGAAAAGTTTTCGCTCCGTTTTCTCTTCAGTCCTCACGCAGAGGGACAACATATTAAGACAGTCTTGCGAGAGACACCCGACCCAAACGCCATTGCACTTTTTGTCGGACCCGAAGGCGGATTCTCTGACCAAGAGATCACCGCCGGGATTAAAAACGGGTGCGTGCCTGTAACACTTGGCAGAAATATCTTGCGAACAGAAACCGCAGCGATTACGGCTGTCGCTGTTACCACCTACGAATTTTTTTAACATTGACAAACTTCTCCACTTTTTGTAAAATCCCTAACTATGGATGCAAAAGAACTAACCAAAACTCTCATTGGATATAACACGGTAAGCCCCCGCAGCAACGTTGAAGTTATGGATTTCCTCACGGAAACATTAGAATCCATCGACTGCGAAGTGGAACGGGTTGAATACAAAGACCCAGCGGGTGTGCTAAAAGTGAATCTGATTGGACGCAAAGGACCGGAGAACGGGGAACGTGGACTTGCACTGCTCGGACACATAGATACTGTCCCCGCTATCGGTTGGGCGATGAACCCGTTTGAGGCACGGATCGCTGATGGGAAGATGTACGGCAGGGGCAGCTGCGATATGAAAGGCAGTGTCTCCTGTATGATTGAGGTCGCATCGAGCTACGCCAACTCCGAGCTAAAGGCTCCGCTCTATGTTGTAATCACGGCTGATGAAGAGGTAGGCTACTTCGGGGCAAGGGCTGTCGCTGAAAAATCGCAGATGTTCAAAAAGCACGGATTCCCACAATACGGTGTCGTTGGCGAACCGACAGAACTCCATGCGGTATATGCCCACAAAGGGGCTGTTCGATTCACTGTCACAGCACATGGGCGCGCGGCACACAGCAGCACAGGTGAAGGCGACAACGCGAATCTGAAGTTAATACCGTTTCTTGCAGAAATGCGGAATATTTATCAGGAACTAATCTCCGACACGCAGTACTTCAACAACGAATTCAACCCACCTTTCACGGATTGGAACATCACTATCAGCGACGGCGAGTGTGCGGCAAATATCACTTCCCCGTTGAGTGTTTGTAGCATTAACTACCGCCCAATGCCCGGAGACGATGCACAGATATGGATAGATCGGGCGCGTGAATCGGCTGAAAGGCACGGGTTAATATTCGATCTGTACATTAACGCGCCGCCGGTCCGCACGTCGCCAGATGCGGAGATTATCCAAGCCGCACTCGAAATCACGGGAGAAGACTCCCCTCAAACCGTTGCCTACAGCACCGATGCCGCCGTTTTCGCCCAGCACATGGAGACTGTCATTATCGGACCCGGTAGCATTCGACAAGCACACACCGTTGATGAGTGGATGGCGTTGGACCAGTTCCCACAAGGCGTTTCGATTTTTAACCGGTTCGTGGAACGGTTCTGCGTCGGATAGACACACCCAAAAAGCAGATAAAGAAATGGCACTCAATATCTTCCACATATAGGTTGATATAGAGTACCATTTGCGTGTCTCTCGCTTATACTACTGTGCCAGCCAATCTATTGCGGTGTTTTACGCATATCAGGTGCATCAAAAAAGACCGCATCCGGTTTTACCCATTCCGACTCACCGTCTGCCCACATCTCCCGCTTCCAGATAGGGACAATCTGTTTGAGACGATCCATGGCGTATTTGCAGGCTTCAAATCCATCTTTGCGATGGGGTGAGGCGACGGCGACTGCTACACTCACCTCGCCAATCTCTAACTTCCCGACGCGGTGAATCATAGCAACGCGATGGATTCCCCATTTTTCCGAGATCTCTTGTGCGATCTCTGCCATCTTTTTTTCTGCCATCGGTGGATATGACTCATATTCGAGATGTTTTACTGCCCTGCCATCCGTATTATTACGCACTGTACCGAAGAAAAGCACTACCGCACCGGCATCAGGTCCCTCTACTGCCTCACGTACTTCTGCACCTGTAATAACTTCGGTCGTTATCTTAAACATCACATCCCCCCGTCACAGGTGGAATCAAAGCGACCTCATCTCCTTCTGTCAGCTCCGTATTTTCAGTGGCATACTCCCAATTGACAGACATCTGCATCACTTCATAAAACTCAGCGATTTCGGGCCACTCTTCCTCAAGCCGTTTCAAAATAGTTCTGACGGTAGCACCTTCTGGCAGCTCCATTTCTTCTTCAGATCTATCTAACATCTCGTGGCACACGGCAAAGTATTTGACGGTAACGTTCATAAGTTCTTCCTTTCAACAGAGATTTAGCGGACAACAGCACCTACATTATGCGAAAAAGTATAACACAAACCCTCTTATAAAACAACTCTTTAGTGCAGATCCAACAAAGGACTCAGTTCTCCTACAGGTATAACCAGCCAACTGTGCTCTCTTCTGACTGTTGATAGCCGACCGCTGACAGCCAAATTCAAATTTATGTTGATTTTTATTGAAAATTCTGATAGAATAAAGAAACCGAGTGAATGTGATTCGCTATTTTGGACTTAACGCGGGAGGTAAACTAATGAAACCGAAAGTTATCTGTTATTTCATCATCATGCTGTTTGTCACCGGCATGATCGCCTGCGGTGGAGACGACCCCGAGCCTGAATCAACCGAAACGGAGACCCCAAGTGCGACAACATCTCAACCCGCGGAAGAAACGCCGACTGCAGGTAGAGATATTGACTTTGCTGCTGAGGAGCAAGCGATTCGTGATCTTTATGCGGTATATGCTACCGCCCATGGCGACCAGGACGAGGATACGCTCACAAAAGTTTGGCTCTCAGGCGAGAGCAAAGACATTTTCACCGCTTGGACATTTTGGGCTGGCACCTTTGAAAAAAACGAAGGCGCGAAAGCAGTATCGAAAGCATGGGCAGGAATCTTTCGACTGCGCGGGGGGAACATGGTGGTTGACATTACCTATATCGCTATTGACAGTCGAGGCAAAGAAGCTGTCTTGCGAGGCTCATATAATTGGGGTAATCAAGCCGGAGACCTGATTTCCGCACTGAAGAAAGACGGCAGTGACTGGAAAATTCGCGCGATTGACTATACGGATGGAAGGTTTGGAAAACAGGTTAAAGATCTGATTGACCCTGCCCATACCTTCGGAGAAATTGCTGAAGAATAGGCATGGACAAGATTATCCTTAAAGGGATTCGATTTCATGGCCACCACGGTGTTCCCGAAGCGGAGCGTCAAGTTGGTGGCCATTACGAAATTGATGCGACCTTGGGCTGTAGCCTCGCAACCGCCGGTAGCACTGACGCACTCACAGACACGATTGACTACGCAGAAGTCGTTACACGCATCATAGAGATCGGTACACAACAGTCCTTCCAACTCATTGAGGCACTCGCTGAAAAAATCGCAACGACGCTCTTAGCGCAATTCGCAGTCGAAGAGATCCATCTCACTGTTAAGAAGCTCCACCCACCAATTGAACAACCGATTAACTATTTTGCTGTTGAGATTTTCCGGAGTAATGCGTAGATTTTCCACCATTATCTGTCTCCTCTTGATAACAACCACCCTCACATACGCCGACGGCAAAAAAGAGGTCTTATTTCCAGACATAGCATCCGGTATCCAAATCTACCGTTACGATTGGGATGTCGAAACATGTGTCCTTTATGTCGCTGAGATGTCTCGGCATGAGCCGACACTGCACTTTGAGGTAGCACTCGCAAATGCCCAAGTCTTAGGTAAAGAGACCGTGCGCTCCATGGCGAACCGTCGCACACAACGTGGGGATAGGCGCGTCCTCGTTGCAGTCAACGGCGGTTTCGGGGTTCTGGGGGATATGCGGGGCTACGGTGGGGTCCTGGAGAACCTTCACATCCAAGACGGCGAGTTGATTACACAACCGACCGACACCGAGGCATGCTTCGGTGTAACTGAATCGGGTGAGTTCTTAAGTTCCTCCGTTCAAATGAACGCCAGCCTTCAAATAGGCACGTTTATGCTGCAGCTCGGCTGTATCAATCAACGTCGGCTTGACGGATGTCAGGTAACACTTTACACACCACGCCTCGGCGAATCGACGCGCACCAACCGTCGTCGTGGCAATGAGGTTATACTCCGCGGACTCTCACTCCCCCTGACACCGAATTACGAACACACCTACCGTGTGGAAAGCGTTTCACGCAACGGAAACAGTCCAATCCCGACAGACGGCGCAGTCCTCTGGATTAATGCGAGGCTAAGAGATGAAAGCGTTTCCCAGTTCAACACCGGCGCAAACGGCACACTCACGCTCTCCCTCTCACCCCCCGAATGGAATCATGTACAGCACGCCATAGGCGGACGACTCCGACTTCTTAAAAACGGTGAGATAAATGAGACGATCGTAGAGATGCACAACGCTGAAAAACGACATACCCCGGGCAAACGCACACCCGTGCTAAATCTCAGCCATGAACCGCGAACCGCACTCGGTTATAACGCAGATACACTCTTTTTGGTCGTCGCAGACGGCAGGCAACCGAAGTATAGCACGGGTCTAACGCTCTACGAACTCGCCAGTATCCTTACTGAACTCGGTGCAACGGAGGCAATCAATCTTGATGGCGGTTCCTCCAGCACTTTCGTCGTTAAAGATGCCGTTATCAACAAACCCTCCGGACAGCAGGAACGAGATGTTTTGAACGCTGTCTTTATCACAAAAGATGTCCCTTAGAAGGATAAACAATCGCGGAGGTTTACCTTGAAAACCTATTTTCTCGCAGCATTCAAGTTCCTAATATTGCTATCACTGCTATTTTGTTCCATCTTAGCCGCCAATGCAGCCGAGACCACAAAACTGTTGGCGGCAGTCCCACTCTCACAAACGGCGATTCAGTTACAATTCGACGGACAATTGCAAGCAGCGTCTGCCGAAGACCCCAATAATTATCAAATCACACCAGATGTCCAACTCGAATATGTCTTACTCGACCAACGATTGAACCGAGTCCTACTCCTCACCACGCCGTTGGAGGTAGGTAAAGAGTATCGCCTCACACTTCCAAATTTACAAACAGGCATAGTTCTAACACTCCCACCCGAAAACGAAATAACCTTCGGCACAGGCAGTGCTGTTACATTCTCTGGCGGCGCACAAGATACCACACTGCTTGTCAATAAAGATCGGAAGACCCGAAACAACAACGCAGGTGCAGAACCGACCCTCTTATGCGATCCTACAGGGAGCGTCTTTTTCGCCGCTTTCGACTTATATGATGCCTTTGAAGATATGGGTATCCGAGAACCGACACAGGTCTTAGAAGCAACGATAAGTCTACACGTCCAACAGTATGAGACAGACGCTACACAGACGGTGCTTTTCCGCCGCGTTCTACTCCCGTGGCGGGAGGGCAGAGGCACCTCCGAACGCGCAGAGGATAACGAACTTACCTATAACAGCGCGTTGCACCGTAATCTACCATGGAATAAAGCCCCCGCGCAGGCGATGTTAGCCGGAATAGACGGGGACAATGAAAGCGATTATAACGGTTCTGAGGATGTCGCGCACCGGATTGACGGCACATGTGAAATTCAAGGCGAGGGAAAACACTATACATTCAAAAGCGAACTCCTTACCGATGCCATTCGTTTTTGGGTAGCGAATCCAGATTACAATTATGGGTACCTCTTCGCTTTGCAAGACGGTAGTGTGCCAATCGTTTTTTCTTCAAAAGAGGCAACCGATGAAAACCTGCGTCCAGTTTTAACGATTCGTTATCAGACCCAACCACCGGTCAAAGTCGAGGCACAAGAATAAAAACGGACATAAATTGCCTATATATGTTATACTAAAGTTTGGACGCTATTGTAAAGTTATGCTGCCTTTTCAAAAGGCGGGGGC
>VXZL01000480.1 GCA_009845505.1 Candidatus Poribacteria bacterium
ATTTACATTTAACCAACGCTAAACGTCCACGGTGTTATGCAGTTTATTCATATCGGCTATATCAACTTAGAGAGCATTGTTGATGCCGATTTCAATCGGGAATGTGAATCAGTGCCGGGTGGGCATCTCAGGGATTTTGTCCTTACAGACGAATTTCGCCGAAACGTCCTTTTACATCCAGAGGTCGCTGGCGTAGTTCGTTCGCTGTTAGGCACAGATTTTCTCGTGCCAACGAGTGCACACCACCATCTGTTTGAAGCCCCACACCGCGGACAGACATGGCACTCTGATGGTATCACCGAGTACGGATATGGTATCACACATCTCCAGTGCTACTATTACCCGAAAGCGGTAAAAATCGAAGATGGACCTACGATGATATTGCCGGGTTCACACCATCGGCTCGTAGACAGGGAGGCAATCGCGCATTACGGTGATATTCTCGGGCAGCTTTCCCTCACGGTACCTGCAGGCACTGTCGCAATGACCCGTTATGGCATTTGGCATAAGGCAGGTCCAAAGCTCAATGCCGATAGACGCGGGATGATTAAGTTTTCCTATTTCCGAACGGCGATGCCCAAACGGGATTGGGTCCGTGATTCCGATGAGATTCCGCCTTACCAACACGCTGGCAGACATCCGTACGTAACGGAGATAGAATCCTATCGCGACCGGCGCAGGGGGGAATTAACATGGAACTGGCTATGCGGATTGGCAGAGGTGGAGGAAGAGATTCCACCGATACAGATGTTTAACAGTGGAATCCCGTTATCAGAAATCCGTCTTTAATAGAAGTGGTCTGTCCTTTGGTTAACGTGCGCCACACGCTTGCAAACACGCCTGCATGTGCCCACGCGATTCTGCAGCAATCGTGCAACACTGCTCCAAACTATATTCTTTTGCACCGATAACCTCAAGGTTCAACGGACCCGTATAACCGTTTTCATGCAAAACACGGATATAGCCGACGAGGTCGATGTCCCCACGTCCGTTGGCTTGTAATTCAGGGGTGCCAGGACCACGTTCCATCCCCTTGCAATCCCGTATATGCACATGTTTCACGCGTGAAACTACAGCAGCGATCGCTTCAACAGGGTTTTCGCCTGCCCGATGAATGTGCGACGGGTCCATGTCAATCCCAAACGCTGGTGATGAAATCGCTTCCATTATACGAAGTGTCGTCGGGGTGTTATAGATGCTGGCACCGACGTGTGCTTTGACGCAAAGTGTCACGCCGTAATGTTCTGCCCGTGCTGAAAGGCTACCGAGTGAATCGACAACCTCAGGCCAAGCGGATTCATCATCCGACGCACCACCGGGACCGCAGTTAATAATAGGAATACCTATCTCAGCTGCCGCTTGGAAGGCGAGTTCCATGCGTTCTGAGTCGCGTGAGGGCTGCTCCATCGCCAGTGGTTCAAGTTCATAGGCTTTCACGAGGCGTTTGATTTCACCAGCGAGTTCTTGCCAGTTCGCGAGGACAAGATGCTGACTCATCCCACCGATTGCTGAGAGTTCAACCCCGTCGTAACCAGCCATAGCGATGTGTTTGAAGGCGGTTTCCATGTCGTAACCGCCGAACAGCACTGAATTTGCTCCTAATTTCAAATGTGGTTTCTCCTTATGTAGGGGCAATTACCACCCCATCTGTTCAATTATCCTTTTAGTAAGGGAAGCGGATGTGGACGCACCAAGATCCCGCCTTGTTCATAAGATTCTATCGCTGCCCAAGTATATTCAAGTGCTGCGAGTGCATCTCTCCCAGAGGCACGCAGCTGCTCTTTCGGCACACCGTTTGTGATGTCCTCTAAGAACGCATGAATCCGCAAGGGGAACGTCTCACCGAAGTCGCTGATGCCGGATTCGGTGACAATCGGTTCTGTATCAGGGAAATCGGGAGCACCAGGGGAGGGCCAATAGGTTACCTTCTCAATGCATTTTTCGATGCAGAATGTGCCGCGCGTGCCAGCAAGTTCAACACTCCACCAATCACCGAGTCCGAATGTTAAATCGCCGCGTTGGCTCAGGAGATAACCGATACATCCGTTCTCAAATCGGAGATGAATGCTGTTGATTGAAACCATTAAGTCTCCCGTGTTACGCCTAAAATGTGGGCGTTCCATAAAGGCTTGCACGTGCGTTACATCGCCACAGAAATGGCGCATTACACTGAACGGGTGCGACAAGAAGGCTTTCACGTGAAAATAGGGGAATCCATCGGAACGCGGGGCTTTTGAATAGCTATAGTTGAATTCGCCGCCAGGGAATCCCATTTTGTGAAGACAATAAACCTGCTCCCCGATATGTCCGTCTTCTATATATTTTTTCGCTTGCTCCGCGGGTGGTGTGAAATAGTGATTCAGATTGCAACCGAGATAGAGGTCTTCTTCCGCGGCTTTCGCGACCATTTCCCGTGCCTGTCCAATGTCGTTAGAAAGTGGTTTCTCGACGAGGACATGCTTGCCGTTTTCCAAAGCCTCCATCGTTGGTTCGTAGTGCCAACTGCCGTTTTCATATCCGCCAGTACCGACATCAACGATGTCTAAATCTGGTTCGCCGTCAATCATATCGGCTAAACTATAGTATGCCTTTACGCCGAGACGTTTTGCCGCGCTGTCCGCTCGTTCTTTGACAATATCGCACACCGCAACCAGTTCCGCTAAGTCATCATTTGCGTGACAATTCGCATGATTATTCCCGATGCCGCTCATGCCGACAACGCCAACTTTTAATGCCATTTTGTTGTTCCTTCCAATAGGTACAGTTTGGTCCTATCTGTAGCGAAAACTCGCAATCTGAATGTCATCTTGTAAGTAATGCACCACAGTAGATTTTATGCCTTCATTATAAGCGCATTCGCGGTTTTGTCAATAAATATCTTTGGAAATGTCCTTGACAGTATTTGCAGGATATGCTATTTTCTCATGTAAACAGTGCTGATGGAGGAAAAGCGAATGAGTATCAGTGTCGGGATGGTAGGTTTGGGAATGTTTGGACCGTCGTTTATCCAGTCGTATAAATCGCACCCGGATGTGGATCGACTGGCTCTGTGTGATTTGCAGTCAGACAGGTTGTCGAAGTGGGCTAAGCAGTTTGAGATTTCCGAAACCTATTCCAGTCTTGATGAGATATGTGAATCGGACTTAGATGCACTCGTGATTATAACGCAGCATTGGATGCACGCCCCGCAAGCAATTCAAGCGATGGAATCGGGCAAGCACGTCTATACGGCTGTCCCTGCCGCGGCATCTTTAGATGAATGTGAGGCACTCGTCAGAACCGTTGAACGGACAGGAATGATTTATATGAACGGTGAGACGAGTTATTTCCGACCAGAAACTGCCTTTTGTCGTCAGAAAGCCGCGGAGGGGGCATTCGGGGAGTTCGTTCACTGCCGTGCAGAATATTTTCATGACATGGACCATGGCCTCTACAACGTGGCAAAAAATCGATGGGGTGCAGATTTTGGTCGGGATAAGATGGGTGGAATTCCCATGCACTACCCAACGCATTCAACCTGTTTTCCAATCTCCGTTATGAAGGCATACGCGACATCGGTTTCCGCACAAGGATATGTCTACCCAAACGACGACTGGTTTCGGGCGGATACCATCCACAAAAATCGGTTTTCTAATGAGGTTGGACTTTTCACAATGAGCAATGGCGCGACGATGCAAATCTGTGAGTTCCGGCGGGTTGGGCATCCCGGATCCGAACGCGTCAGCGGTATTTATGGCACAGAAGGTAGTTACGAGCAGAGTCTCGCGGGCAGTGTCTGGACAACTAAAAACGAAAGGGAGATCGTCGAGCCTTCAAGATTACATGAGGGCCTTCCTGAACCACTCGTGGCGGATCTCGGTGGACATGGCGGTTCGCACGCCTATCTCGTACACGAATTTGTTGATGCGGTGAATCGTGAACGATTGCCGCGGGTCAACGTTTGGGAAGCGGTTCGATATTGCGCACCCGGATTTGTCGCACACCAGTCGGCACTACGGGATGGCGAATTATTGCCAGTTCCAGATTGGGGTGATGCGCCAGAAAATTAAAGTAAAAGATTGGGCTTGCTTTTTGTTGCATTTTATGGTATACTACTCTATTTAAAAGGTTTCTGCTTGGGAATACTGTGCAATATAGGCTTGCAAGCTTCGCCTAAATAGAAAGCGATGGAACGCTACTCAACGCACACTATGAATCTGAGGTTATTACTAAGGAGTACAGAATGGCTATTGAACACGCGGGTCCTTATGATGCATCGGCGATTCTGCCAGATGAAGCCCGCGCCATTGAAATTTACGAGATTCAACTCGGTCGGGTACAAGCCGGCCAAGTCGAAGAGACTCTCTTTACCGAATTTAGACTTCGGCACGGGGTTTACGGACAACGCGATGACCGGTCACAGATGATCCGTGTTAAAATCCCTTTCGGTGGACTCACAGCGGTACAACTCGAAATGTTAGCGGATGTTGCCGAAGAATTCTCTGACAATATCATCCATATTACCACCCGTCAAGATGTGCAATATCACTATGTGGACATCAACAACACGCCAGAACTGATGCGTCGTCTCGCGAGTGTTGATATTACCACAAAAGAAGCGTGTGGTAATGTCGTGCGAAACGTCACAGCATGCCCGCTCAGTGGTGTCTGCCAAGATGAGACGTTTGATGTAACGCCTTACTCTAAGGCGTTATCAGCATTCCTTTTGGGTCACCCGGACGCTCAAGATTTCGGACGTAAGTTCAAAATCGCGTTTTCTGGATGTGAAGAGCACGCTTGTGGCTTGGCGAATATGCACGACATCGGTGCGGTTGCTGCTGTTAAAAAGGTGGATGGTGAAGTCAAACGCGGCTTTAGGCTCTACGTCGGCGGTGGGCTCGGCGCAGTACCACATCAAGCGAAAATCTTTGATGATTTCGTTTCGGCAGAGGAACTCCTCCCGATTTCACAGTCAATTTGCAGGGTCTTCACCCGTTTAGGTGAACGCAGAAATCGAAATAAGGCACGACTGAAGTTCGTCATTGCCAAGTATGGTATCGAAGAATTCAAAAGACAGGTGCTTGAAGATCGGGCTACCCTACGCCACGATCCAGCGTGGACAGCGTATCTGGACAACCTTGACGCTTACAAGGAAAGTCCGCTCAAGGCACCAACGCAACTCAACGGCACCACGAAACCGGATGGGTTTGAAGAGTGGTATCAATCTAATGTGCAGCTACAGAGTCAACCCGGGTACGCTTTTGTGACGATTACGCTGCCGCTTGGGGATATTACCGCAGATCAGACGCGGGCTTTAGCAGACATTTCCCGGAGATACGTTAAAGACACTATCCGCGCCACTGTTGAGCAAAACATCGTTCTTCGCTGGGTAACGATGACGGATTTGCCAGCACTCTATCGCGAACTGAGAGAAATCGGTCTCGGCGACCCCGGAGCAGAATCCATGGTTGATATTACTGCTTGTCCGGGTACTGACTCCTGCAAACTCGGCGTCTCTTCTTCACGGGGGCTCGCAGCGCACCTGCGAAGCCATTTCATTGAAGCCGGTGTGCAGAATGAAATCAAAGACTTTCGGATTAAGATTAGTGGGTGCCCCAATTCCTGTGGGCAGCATCACATCGCGAATATTGGCTTCTTCGGTTCATCTCGTCGGATGGGTGAACATATCGCTCCCTTCTATCAGGTACTGCTCGGTGGACACATGATTGAGAACGCCAGTTCCTATGGACTTGCCACTGGAAAAATCCATGGCAGATATATCCCAGCGTTTATTGAGGAGTTAACCGGTAAGTACACGGAAGAACGAAATGAGGAAGAATCCTTTACCGATTACGTCGCACGGCTCGGTAAGGCGGAAATCAAGCAGATCTTGTCCAAGTACGATAAGATTCCTACTTATGAGGAAGCACCGGAATTCTATGTAGACACTGGCGATACGAAAGACTACCAACTCAAAACAGGAGTTGGTGAGTGTGCAGGAGAGGTCGTCGCACTTGTCTCCATGAAGTTAGAAGAAGCAGATCGGCTTATCTATGAATCTGGCTTGAGTTTGGAGAAGGGCGAATATCAGGATTCCGCAGGGATGGCTTTTGATGCAATGATAAGAGCCGCAGACGGACTCTTGACGACGGTAGGGTTGCAATATATTGACAACGCAACTACTGTCAACGAATTCCGCACCCACTTCTTTGAATCGGGTAACTTCTTCCCAGGCTACGGCGCGCATATCTTCAAGGCAACGGAAGAGGATAGCTCTACGTTTGATCACGAATTAGCACACCGTCGTGTTGAAGAATCCACCCTCTTCGTTGAAGAATCGCATAACGTCTATAATCGCATGCGCATCAAGCAAGAGGAAGAGGAAGCGAGTCGAAAGAAAGCGCGGCGTTCGCGGCGCACAGCACGGAAACCGAGGGTTGTCAAAAGGGCGAAACCGGTTGAGGAGATCGTTGATAGCCTCGACCTCAAGGGAATCGCTTGCCCGTTCAACTATGTCCAAGCAAAAATCCGTTTGGAGACGATGGATCTCGGTAAGCTCCTCGAGATTACCATTTATGATGGTGAACCGATTGAGAATGTGCCAGTGAGTCTCACCAACGATGGGCATGAGGTCGTTGACACCAAGAAGGTTGGAAAGCACTATCGGCTTACGATTCGGAAGGGTGAGTAAAGTGCGATGTATTTTTTCTTTTATAGGGGCAGGCTTAAAATCTGCCCCTATAAGTTGTTACTGCCTCGAAAAAGATAAGTAGACGCATCGCGATAATCAAGCCAACAGAAACAAGTTTATCTAACAGAGTGAATGTGTGCAGACCGTTCTTCGCAACTGGAAAATCTATCTTGATACATGTTGCTTAAATCGTCTTTTTGATGATCAGACACAAGTGAGAATTCGCCAAGAAACTGAAGCTGTTAAGATAATTCTCGCCCGATTCTTTACGACGCAGTGGAAATGGGTTATTAGCACGGTGCTGGTGAATGAAGTCCGTAAAACGCCTAATAAAACATTACGTGCTGAAATGGAAATCTTGTTGGATCTTGCAGACCAAAATATCACGGTTGGGGCAATAGAAACAGCGAGGGCAGCACATCTTGAATCGTTGGGATTTAAGTGGTTAGATGCTTTGCATATCGCTTGTGCTGAAAGTGGCGAGGCGGATATTCTTCTAACAACAGATGATCGGATGCTTAGAAGGGCGAAACGCTCTTATTTACAACTTCGGGTCCGTGTTGAAAACCCTTATGTGTGGTTCCAGGAGGTCAGTGAACATGAACATACAAGTTTTGTTAGAGGATGAGATGGAAGAACTTCGTCGTCGGAATCCGGATGTTCATGCCCTTTTAGAAAAAATATTTCAGCACAAGGACGGAAAAGGTGATTATTCTGTCGAACGGCATAAATGGATGGAAACGCTTGATAAGGAAACATTTCTGAACGAAGTCCGTCAACTTGCAAAGGACAAGAAAACGAAGTGAAAGGTATTATATCAGGACTAAGTTTCACACAAAAGCGATTGCCGCACGCGCCCAAAACGGGCAAGCAGGCATTCGCTGGAACTAAAATATCGCGGCAAAGTCCGCGCCCACAAAAAAGCCCTTCGGGGCGTTATGTTTATAGGGAATTTTTTAACAGAATGGATCTACAACAAATTAACGTCAAGGTTTTTACAACCGAAGAGAGTGAAATCAACTACACGAACTTCATTAAGGTCTTTAACCGCTGGATGGCGGAGGCTGATTCGGACGATTACCTGAACTACGCCGATTATTCACACGTTGATGCGGGACCAGGTGTGCTGTTGATTTTGAAACAAGCCAACTACAGTATCGACAATGCTTACCATCAGCATGGATTTCTCTACAATCGGAAACACGCAATCGAAGGGGATAACGCTGAAAAGATTCGTCAGGCACTCGCAGAGGTGCTTTCTAAATGTGAGGCACTTGAAGCAGCGGCGGAGCTGGAAGATGCCGTGCATTTCAACGGCGCAGACCTGCTGTTTATGATAAATAACCGCCATGTTGCGCCGAATACATCGGAAATCGCAGCTGCTATTCAAACAGAACTCACACCTGTCCTTGAGCAGATGTATGGTGGCGACGACTTTACGGTGGAACGTACCTCCGAAGATCCACGCGAACGGTTTGCCTTACGCATCTCCGCAAATTCGGATAAACCGATTTCAGAACTCCTCGCCAATCTGGGGGACTAAGAGATATGTTTAATTTCAGCAACGAACAGATTGAACGCTACAGCCGACATATCATCCTCAAAGAGGTCGGCGGGATGGGGCAGACGCGGCTCCTCGAATCGAAAGTGCTGCTCATTGGTGCGGGTGGACTCGGTTCTCCTGTCGGGGTTTATCTCGCTGCTGCCGGTGTCGGTACGCTCGGCATCATTGATGATGATGTCGTTGACCTCAGTAACTTACAACGCCAGATTTTACACGGGACCAGCGACATCGGGGTCCCGAAGACGAAATCCGCAGAAGCCACTATCACGGAGATGAATCCCGATGTTAAGGTGATACCCTACAACGAGCGCATTACCTCAGAAAACGCCTTCCGAATTCTGGAGCAATACGATCTGATTGTGGATGGATGCGACAACCTCCCGACGCGCTACCTCCTCAACGATGCCTCCGTTATGTTAGGTAAACCGATTGTGCACGGAAGTATCTTCCAGTTTGAAGGACAGGTCACCGTTCTATATCCGGGTAAGGGACCGTGTTATCGATGCCTCTATCCCGAACCGCCGCCACCGGGGATGGTGCCAAGCTGCCAAGAAGCCGGGGTCTTTGGTGTATTGCCGGGTATTATCGGTACGATTCAAGCCGTGGAAGCAATTAAAGTCCTGCTGGACATCGGCGAACCCTTAATCGGAAGCCTTCTGCTCTTTAACGCACTCACGATGGATTTCAAGCGGTTGAAACTCCGTCAGGATGAGGGTTGCCCGATGTGTGGTGAAAATCCCACAATTCACGAGTTAATTGATTATGAGGAATTCTGTCAAGTGCGATGGTAGGTGCTGGGCAACTCGAAAAATCGCAGCTAGTGTTCTGTCAACTTTCAAATGATGGGAAACCCCAGTTCGTAGTAGTGCGATTTATCGCACGTCAGAAACGGGCAATGAATTGCCCTACTACGAACGACCTGTCAGTTTAGATGTGACAGACTACTAGTGGCTGGGGACAGGGCAATGGATTTCAATTTTCTGCTGCGTGGCATTTTCACTGCTTTAGTGGGTGTGGTTTGCTATTATCTTATAGAGGTGTACAGAGAGCTCAAAGCTGTTAAAAAACGTTTAGGAGAGATTGAGAAGCATCTTGAACGCACTAATGCAGCAGAAACTGAGTTGGTGGACTTGGCTTTTTCTGATAGCACAAGGTTTGATATACACCTCAAAGATTTCGGTGCTTCAAAAATCCATATCGTTAAAGAGGTTCGCGCCATTACCGGACTTGGACTGCGAGAAACAAAGGAACTGGTTGAATCTGCTCCAGTCATTATTCAGAAGCGGGTGAGTTACGCGGAAGCTGGAAACGCGAAGAAGCGATTAGAGGCCCTCGGTGCTGTTGTGGAAATTGTACCAACACAACTTGTATAGACAGATGTTCACACTCTCGGGTTGGATTCCTAAAAATGTCCGCTAAGGAAGATAGTAAATGGCGCGTCCGCTTTATGCGTTTTCATGGCTATAGGTTATCGCGGATTTCATGAGTTTCAAGGCGGTGTGAATCTGGGGCAGTTCCTCAAACCCATAAGATATACGGAACTGTCGCTTCCCAATCTCAACCATCTCGCCTTTCGAGTGGACGCAGTGTTCACCGGGGATATAAATTACTTTCGGGTGCTGAGCATCTGACGGTCCATCAACACTCTCTTTTCCAGTCGTCCGCGTCAAAAATCTGAAAAAGTCGGAGGTCGCATCAGTTCTCATCTGTTTCAGCGTTAGGTAGTAGTAGAATCCGGCACTCCCACCCCGACATGCCTCAACACCGTCACCCAGTAATCCCGTTATCCAGTTTTTGACTGCTTCCGCTTTACGGTGGTATCCTTTGTTAACTTTCTCGATCTGCGCTTCAATGCCGTGATCGAGTAGGTAACTTGCGATTTCCTGATTGATTAACGGTGCGCTGAAGCCGATGTCACTGGTGCGTTGGATAATACTATTTAGGAAGGCTCCCTTAGGTCCGATGAGATAACCGATACGTAATCCGGGGGCGAGAATTTTTGACAACGTACCGATCTCATAAACAATACCGAGTTCATCGTAGCAGAGCGCGGATGCCAAAGGTTCAATGGTACTGTCATGTACGAGATCACTGTAGGCATTGTCAAAAAAGATGGGGATTTTCCTGCCGATTTCATAAGAGAGCTGCGTAACAATATCCACCAATTCCCTCTTACGGGTATTGGAGAGAATCGTGCAGGTCGGGTTGTTAACGGTCACGATATAGAAAAATCGGAGTGCCTGTTTCTGACTGCCGAGTGCTGCTAATTTTGCCTTCAGACGTGTGGTGTCGAGACCTTCGTTGTCTTCGGGGACGGCTATGATGTTGAAACCTTTCCGCTCTAAGTCATTACAGTAGATGTAGTACATCGGGTCTGCGGTAAGTACAATGCCATCGGGGAGAAGGTGTGTGATGCTTTCCAATAGACTCGTCGCGCCGTTCGCGCCGATAGCGATGTCTCGGCTATCGAAAGTCTCTTCAGTTATACCACCAATTCGGTTTTCAATATGGAATCTCTTGAGTGATCTGATTAGGTTGGACGATCCCTGCGAGCCGCCGTAATTGAGGGCAGCGCGATATTTTTTAGGGTCGGCAAGAACTTTTTCGCAGGCGAGTTGAATCTGTTGATGTGGAATGGTCTGTTCGTTGACATATCCCACGCCGAGGTTGATGTCATATTCATCTCGAAAACCGATGGCGAAGTCGGTCATCAATTGATTAACTGCGGAAGGGACACTTGACGCTTTTCCATACGTCGAAAGCAAAACATCGCGAATCTTCATATCTATCTATTTTGTTGAGGGTGCTGGCTTATAGCAGGGCGTTGAGGGCAGACTCAAGCGTCCGATAGTAAAATTCGTAACCGCTCGCCTCGGTTCTCTCAGGGATAACGTTCTGGCTCAACACAATAAAGTCCGCAAATTCACCCATCATGAGTTTTAATCCAAAAGCGGGAACCGGAAACATTGTGGGTCGCCGTAGCACCGCACCGAGTGTTTTCGTGAATTCTACGTTCCGAACAGGGGTCGGCGCGGTAGCATTCAAGGCACCGTGAATCTGACTGCTCTCCAATGCGTGAAGCAGAATACCGACGACATCGTCAATATGTACCCATGACATCCACTGCCTACCGTTGCCGAGTATACCGCCGATGCCTATCTTGAAAGGTGGAAGTACCTGTTGGAGGAGCCCACCGCCTAACCCAAGTACAAGCCCGATGCGTACCAAAACAACCCGAATACCGAACTCACTCGCTTTCTGTGCCTCTGCTTCCCATTCTGCACAGACCTCGGCGAGGAAGTCCGTGCCAGCAGGTGATGACTCTGTAAGACTTTCGTCGCTACCACCGTAATATCCAATTGCGGATGCACATACGAGTGTTTCAGGCTTAGTATCGGCATCGCTGAGAGAGGCAACGAGGTTCTGGGTCGAAAGAATCCGACTGTCCCGAATTTTCCGTTTCTTTTCAGCATTCCATCTACCGGCAATGGTTTCACCTGCCAGGTGGATGACAGCGTTGATATCTGATGTGGCTTCTATGGGTAGTTTTTCGGTCTCTGGATTCCAGCCATAGACTGCTTTTGCTGAATCTAATTTACTTTGGGCGCGTGCTGGATCACGTGATAGGACATAGACTGCATCGCCTTTTTGGTGGAGGGCATCACAGACTCGACTGCCAATAAAACCAGTACCACCACTGACCAATACATTTGCCATTTTTTTCTCCATTGTGTTTTTTAAATTTCAAAGTTCAGCGATAACAGTTTCCAGTTGTTGATAGTCGTCAACAACTGCATCGCTGAGTGTGTCATTTGTTTCTGATTTATTGAAGCCTGTAAAGCGGATTGCCTTCATACCCGCGTTTTTCGCACCGACGATATCTGTTCGGAAGATGTCACCGATGTGCACGGCTTCTGCTGGTTCGGCGTTGAGTTGTGCTAAAGTTGAGTGGAACTGGGGGACTTCGGGTTTTGTGTATTCGGTTTCGTCAGAGAATGTGAATGCCGAAAAGAATTGTAGAATACCGTCACGGTCCATTAATTGCCGCGCGAAACTGCCGGGTGTGAGTGCTGAATCTGAGATAATTCCGAGAGGGTAGTTTTCGCTCAATCGCGAAACAACAGGTTTGACGTTTGCTATCAGAATCGGTGGTGTCTCTAAGAAAGCAGCACCCAGACACGCAACCAGTTGATCCAGGTCTGCTTCTTCGAGTTGAAGCTCTAGTACCTCCGCGAACCGCAGCATACATTGTTTTACGGATACGCCTCGATGTTGATACCAGAGGGTTGATACTACATTGTATGCCTCGTCAAGTCCGAAACTAACATCATCTAACTCACAGGTATAACCACAACTGTCCAAGTACGCGTGGCACTTTTTCGTACGGATCGCTTGGCGTTTTCGCCAGTTTTCTTCGGAGTCCGCATAAAGCGTCTGCCAAAAATCAAATGTAATCGCTTTGAGCATTGCGTTTTTCCGTTTCTAAATCGTTTTTATTGTTCAGTTTTCACTGTTCGCAGAATTGCATGAATAGTGTTTCTGTGTCCTACCATAAATACCCTCTCACACAAATGAAAAGAGGACTGGAATCCTATAACCTTAATTTTATTTTACGGTATTTGTTGAAAAAAGTCAATTGATATGTCATTTTGTCGGCACAAAATGGTGTAGGTAAAAGAGGTATCAACAAGCAACGAAACGCATTGGCCGTTGAAGTTACGCGGTAGAGTTTTGGCACAAAAGCGTGCGATTGTCAAAATAGGCTTGCAATTTCCTCTTAAAAGTGATACCATTAATATATTGATATGTTGTGTCCGATGTGTACGGA